>NZ_ATYL01000006.1 GCF_000427665.1 Geminicoccus roseus DSM 18922 | reverse complement strand
TGCCTGCAAAAGACACGATCTTTGGGTGGACGACCTAAAAAATTATGGAATTCATTGCGTTGAAGTAGAAGAGTACGTTGAAATTGCACAGATAATTGATGCGGTTGAGCGTAGAATAGCCATGAATAGCATAATGGTATCTGGAAGCTTTCCTGATTCATTGGAAAATGATGTTCTTAATGAACGACGTCGTATAGAGAAAATATCTCATATGATAGGAAAATATATTGCAAGGAAGAACAGAAGACTTGTATCAGGATTTGGACTTGTTGTTGGCAGTGCAGTTTTGTCGGGAGCATTAGACGAATTCAATAAACAAGAACTCCCTAATTTTGAGAGAAGCTTATTTTTACGCCCATTTCCTCAGATAATTCCTGAAGGGATGGATCGTCAACAATACTATAAACTCTATCGAGAAGATCTTGCAAAGCAATCGGGCGCTTGCATTTTTATTTCGGGAAAAAAAGAAGAAAACGGAAAGATGGTGCAGGCAAATGGTGTCATCAGCGAATTTGAGATAGCTGTGGCGGCAAATAGATATCCAGTGCCAGTTGGAGCAACGGGAGGAGCAGCAGCTGAAGTATGGAATATAGTGAACAACGACTATAAAAAATACCTTGGCACAATGCCAAAAAATCTTTTTGATGCGCTTAATGATTCAACTGCAACGGAAGAGCATTTAGCGAAGGCTGTGGCGTCAGTGGTGGATTGGTTGATCGAAAAGGATCCGCATGGCTAGAGATTGTTTACGGGTTGTGTAGTACCAAAAATTGGTATATATTGGTACTATAGGAGGTACCTTATGGCTCGTAACACGTCCATTTCGCTCGGCGACCACTTCGCCAGCTTCATCGACAGCCAGGTGCAAACTGGCCGCTATGGCTCGGCCAGTGACGTGGTGCGAGCAGGCTTGCGGCTGCTCGAAGAGCATGAGGCCAAGGTTCAGGCCCTACAGGCCGCGCTGATCGCCGGGGAAGAGTCCGGCACGCCTGAGCCCTTCGACTTCGACGCCTTCATCGCCAAGAAGCGCAGCATCGAGCCCAAATGAGCGGCTTTCTGCTGTCCCCCGCCGCACAGGTCGACCTTGATGGGATCTGGGAATACACCGCCAAGCGATGGGGCCAGGATCAGGCTGTCACCTACATCCGCAGCATTCGAGACGCCTGCCAGGAGCTGGCGGCCGGCATACGCATTAGCCGCCCGGTCGACATCCGGGACGGCTACCGCAAGGCATCGGTCGGCTCACACGTGCTGTTCTTCAAGAACACGGATACCGGCCAGATCGCCATCATCCGCATCTTGCATCAGCGCATGGATGTGAACCGGCATCTTTAGCAAAAGTGTTCTAATGGCTTTGAGGAGAAGGCTATCAATCTTTGATACAAAATATAAAGTTGGAATACAAAAGAAGCAGGGGCGTGCATACATAATGAAGCCGGAAGATTTTATCAAAAAATGGAAAAACTCAACGCTGAAAGAACGTTCGGCTTCACAGTCACATTTTAATGATCTTTGTCGATTGCTTGGCGTAGAAACGCCAACCGAGGCGGATCAAACAGGTGATTGGTACTGCTTCGAACGCGGCGCATCCAAAACTGCCGGGGGTGAAGGGTGGGCCGATGTGTGGAAGCGCGGCCATTTCGGCTGGGAGTATAAGGGCAAGAAAAAGGATCTGACGGTCGCTTTCGCCCAGCTTCAGCAATACGCTGTTGCCCTTGAAAACCCGCCGCTGCTCGTCGTCTCCGACATGGACCGGATCATCGTCCATACCAACTGGACGAATACCGTCTCCGAAACGCACACGATCGCGCTAGACGACCTGCTGGATCCTTATAAGCGCGAGCTTCTGAAATGGGTGTTCCTCGATCCGGAGCGCCTGAAACCATCGAAGACAATCGACGCGCTCACCCGCGATGCGGCTGACAAGTTTGCGCGCCTAGCCATTACCTTGCGGGAGCGCGGAAACGAGCCGCAGGCGGTGGCGCATTTTATCAACCGCTTGGTCTTCTGCATGTTCGCCGAGGATATCAACCTGCTGCCCCGGCACATGTTCACGCAGATCATCGACGAGGCTTTCAATCAGCCAGACAGCGCCCACGAGCTGCTAACCGAGCTGTTCCGCGTGATGAAGTCTGGCGGCCGGTTTGGCATCGACAGGATTGAATGGTTCAACGGTGGCCTGTTCGACGATGCTGCTGCCCTGCCCCTTGGTCGCAATGAGCTGAAGATCATCGGCGAGGCTGCCGCGCTCGACTGGTCGGACATCGACCCTTCGATCTTCGGCACCCTGTTCGAACGCGGCCTCGATCCGGCCAAGCGCAGCCAGCTTGGTGCGCACTACACCGACCCCGAGAAGATCATGATGATCGTCCGGCCGGTCGTGATCGAGCCGCTCTGGCAGGAATGGGAGGACATCAAAGCGCAGATCCAAAAGCCGCGCACATCGGAGGTCAGGAAGAAGGCACTGCTTGGCGGATTTCTGGAGCGGTTGAAGGGCTTTCGCGTGCTCGATCCAGCCTGCGGCTCGGGCAACTTTCTCTACCTGGCCTTGCTGGCCCTTAAGGACCTTGAACACCGGGTCAATCTCGAAGCCGAAGCAATGGGGCTTGGCCGCCAGTTCCCAAGTGTTGGGCCGGAAGCAGTCAAAGGAATCGAGCTCAATCCCTATGCAGCCGAACTCGCTCGCGTGACGATATGGATCGGTGAGATCCAATGGATGCGCAAGAATGGCTTCGACCTCAACCGCCAGCCAATCCTGAAGCCGCTCAATAATATTGAATGTCGTGATGCACTACTGAACGAAGATAACACCGAGGCCACATGGCCAGAGGCAGATGTTATCATTGGCAATCCACCTTTTCTCGGCGCTAAATTAATGTACCGTAGGCTCGGTAGATCCGAAACCGAGAGAATTAGATCAGTATTTTCAGACAGGCTAAATGGTTTTACAGATCTTGTTTGTTACTGGTTTGAGAAAGCGCAGGCACTTGTTTCAGCAGGAAAAATCGGCAGGGCAGGATTTGTTGCAACAAAATCTATAGCAAAGAATACGAACCTTCCAGTTATGATAAGACTCTGCCAGAATTGTACTATTTATAGCGCCTGGAGCAATGAACCATGGATAGTAGATGGGGCTGCTGTTCGAGTATCTATTATAAATTTCTGCAAAAATCTACCGCAAGAATACTCAATATTTTTGGATAATAATCAGGTTACTTCAATAAACCCTGACCTAACTAGTGGAAATGATTTAACAATAGCAAAGAACCTACCAGAAAATCGAGGCTATTGTTTTGTGGGAATTCAAAAGAGCGGTCCTCTTGAAGTTGATGGTTCGAAAGCTAGAGATTGGATGAACCTTCCTTCAAACCCAAATGGAAAGAAAAATAGTTATGTATTAAAGCCGTACTGGAATGGAGATGACATTGTTGGTAGATCAAGAGATGTATGGCTTGTTGATATTCCTATTCAATATAATGAAAGCGAAGCTTCTCTATTTGAGGAGCCATTTAAGCATATTTCAGAAGCACCATATGATCCACCGGAAGACAATAGGCTATTGAAAGCTGTTCGTTCTGAAGCGAGAGATGAACATGCACGAAACAAGTGGTGGCTTCCATATTGGCCACGTCCTGAAATGCGAAGGAAGATTTCCGCGATATTGCGTTATATAGTAACACCAATGACATCTGAACATAGAGTTTTTTACTGGCTGCATTATCCCCAGCTACCTGATAATAATCTTGTTGTTATAGCACGTGATGATGACGTCCAATTTGGGATACTTAGTAGCAGTATTCATGAAAAATGGGCTACAGCTCGTGGAAACAGAATGGGAGCTGGTAATCAAAGAAGATACAATGGAACGTCAATATATGAGACTTTTCCTTTTCCAGAAGGTCTTACGCCGGATGTTCCTGTAGCATCCTATATAGATGATCCACGCGCTGAACGTATAGCATTCGCTGCCAGTAGATTAGACGAGCTGCGCAATAACTGGCTCAATCCTACTGAATTGGTAAAGCGCGTCCCAGAGTTAGCACCAGGCTTTCCTGATCGGTTCCTGCCTGTTGATGACAAGGCAGCAGCCGAACTAAGAAAACGGACACTCACCAACCTCTACAATCAGCGCCCGGCTTGGCTTTTGAACGCGCACAAGGTCTTGGATGAAGCGGTCGCTGCCGCCTACGGCTGGCCGGCGGATCTATCCGATGACGAAATCCTGGCTCGCTTGCTGGCCTTGAATCTGGAACGGGCGGCTGCCGAAAGGGCGAGCCCGCATCATGACAGCGGCGTCCTGGTTTGATCACTTCAACCTGGCGCGACGCGCTCGTCGTCCCTACTCGCGTTCCGGCCGTCCTTGATTGGATTTCTTCATAATCGCCTGATCCTGACCGGGCGCGGTGGGGCTGCAAGACCCAGCCCGCACCACCCGCGCTCGCGCGGCCGTGTCGAGCCTTGCACCCTCACCTTATCCGCCCGGCCGGTCGTCTCCGGCGAAAGAAACCCAAGCAAGGAGACGACCATGAAACTACTCACCGACGAACAGCACGCCCAACTTCTCGCCAATGGCCGCCAGCAAGACCCTGTGCGCGGCACGGCCGGCGAAATCGACTTCCGCCCCGTGGTGAAGCTGTTCACCCCCGACGGCGCCTGCACCTGGCTGCTAACCGAACTCGATCCCGAAGAGCCCGACATTGCCTTTGGGCTATGCGACCTTGGCATGGGCACACCAGAGCTCGGCTCCGTTCGTCTATCCGAACTGGCCGCTGTCCGGGGCCGCCTGGGCCTGCCGGTTGAGCGTGACCTGTTCTTCGAAGCTGATAAGGGCTTAAGCGCATATGCACGAGCAGCTCTGGCCGCCGGCCGGATTGTCACGTGATGGAGCCCCAGAATGACAGCCTCTATTCACAAGCGCTCGTGCGCAGCAGAAGGTGAAACCGGCGGCTAAAAACAAAGGCCCCGCAGGTTGAGGCGTAGAGCCAATACTGCGGAGCCTTTGCGGGTTATCCCCGTGCACGGTCATCGGCATCCCTGCCTGTACCGTAGCGCCATTATAACATTTCATCCTTGTGCTTCAAATATCCCGGGGTGAATTGCCCACAAGGCAAGAGGGGCAGAGCCCCTGGCGCGCGGAAGCGCGCCTTGATCTACCGACTGACGTTTCCTTTCCACCGATCGTCGCCTGCATGGGCTTTCTCAGAATTTCCAGATCGGTATGCTGATGCCCATAGGTACTGCGAATTTGTTGCTGAGGGGCCACCATGTCCGAAGCCAAACAGCTATTAAAGCAATTGTCGGCGCAACAGTCAGGCCGGGCAATGGTTGTGCCACCATCCACGCAGGTTATCACGCCGCAGCCAAGCCAGGTCTCGGTAATGCCGGCCCCGCCCAAAGGGCGGATCGAGGTTATGTTGCCGGAGCCGGCGGCCAAGGCCAGGAAAAGGACTTGGCTGCGCTATGCACATTGGGTGATTGGCTTCATTATTATTGGCGAGCTTCTTTTGCCGCCTGGTCTGAAGCCCATGCAGATCCTGGCTACACCCTTTAAGAGCTTCTACATCGAGATGGCCAATGTCGGCGTCTATAGCGCAGAGCAGCAAGCTCTTGCTCAGATGAAGGCGCAAGCCGTCATGGCAGAACAGATGGCCAAGGCACAGGCCGCCGGGCAGATCGAGGCTTCCCGCGCCCAAAGCAAAGGAAGCTGCGGTCTTTTGGGGCTGCTTTCCCCGGAATTTGGGCAGGCCTGCAATGGTGTGGTCGATAGCTGGCACGATCAGCAGAAGAACTCGCTGCAGGACTGATCCCGTAGCGCCACTCTCACCGCAAGGTATGTATGGCGATGTCGGCAGATGATCGTTTGCCGTCCTTCCTCGACCAGAAGGGGAAGGCAAAAGAGGCGTTCGTGCAAGCCAAGGAGGCACAACAGCCCCTAGACAAACCTAAAGCAGCAGAGCTTCCAAAGCACATTAGTAAAGAGAAGCCTGAAATGCATTTGCGGCCTAAAGGCCCAATGCGGCATCAGGCAGATATGCAGGCACGAGCCGTGCCTATCAGTCAAAAAGACCAGAATGCTTACATCGAGCGCGCCAAGAGAGTGACTGCACGCGATGAATTTCAAAAGCAGGCACAGACAATTATGAGCAAGCAAAAAGAAGGAAAGTCGATTTAAAGTTATTTAATAGGAGCGTCAATTTTTACATTCATATCAGCAACGACAGGTTCATCATTTACCATTTCCACCATTCCTGTGTGGAGGATACGCATTTGAGCCTTAAAAAAGGCGTTGGAGTACATCATCGTTACATCGGCATCGAAGGAACTATCTGTGTTAATTCTGGTAAGCTTTGCCGGATGAATATATGATTTGACTGCATCATAGTAATTTTTCTCAAAGTTATTAGGCAGAAATGCGTCATCCATATATTCAGCAATAAGAAATGGTCCCTCTTCTCCTCTGACGAAGAAACAGAAAAACCACAGATATTGAAGAGCATTAAACTGATCAATATTAATTTTTTCTGACTTATTAATGGCATGTATTTTATTGGATGTTCCATCTAATCGATGAAGTTCACCTTTGCTGTCTATCAGGTAGTAAATGTATAAATTTGCCGGCTGCCAGCTTCCATTTCTGATACGGACAAGACGAACATTATCATACCAAGGCAGTCTTGATACGAGCACCCCGCCGCTACCGCTAGGGACGGTACGATTGCCATCAATTGGCGACAGTGCTGCAACCCGTCTCAGAAGCGCCGGATCGGGCTCTTCCCACGGATAGGTAAACAAGCTGAGTGTAGTCCGCAGCGGCGCTTCTGCTTGCGCCTGCACGGGCGGCGCAGACGGGGCTGGCGCAGGTTGAGGCTGGGGCTTGGCTGCTTGTTGTTCAGATTGAAACAGGGGCCGTTTCTTCATCTCGGCCCTGTACCATGCGTCTAATCCCAGGAAGCCGCCTCCCAGCAGCACGACTACGCCAGCCAGGGTGGCAACAATAGCCTTTGTGCGCCTTGGCTTACGTCTCTGGACAGCGGATAGCACAGCAGGGGCTTCAACAAGCTGTGCTGACGGTTCCGGTGCCGGCATGGGCGGCGGAGGCGGCTGCGGTGACGACAAGTCAGCTGGGAATGCGGCAACCCGGTTACGTTCAAAATACTCCAGGGCTAGGGAAGCCGCCCGATCAACAGCTTCTTCAATGCTGGTTCCTGGCCGGATTTCGCGGCGGGCATGGGCCAGAAGTGCTTCCGCAAAAGAGGCTTCGGCCAGAGCGAGGATGGGGTGCCGGGTGTCATGCTCGCTGACCGCTTCATAGACAAGTTCGGCCTTTGCCACGTTGAGCAGGCCGAACTCGTCATAAAGAGCCGCTGTAACTGCCCGTTCGCGATCCAGGACAGAAGGCTTTGGCGTTACGGTCGAAAGCAACGGAGGCACCGGAAAATCCGGATGCTGGTCGAAACGTCCCCGAAAATACGAGTGGTCAAAGTAGTTTGTTCGACGCAAGCGGATCGGGTCGAAGCCTGACAGCACGATCAACGCTAGGCCCGGGTAGCGGCCGTCCCTCTTCTCATCGACACGGGCAAATTCCCGGCCGATTTCATCTGGGGTAATAAGCGCCGTCTTGTGGATGCCTTCAGATGCATTCACTGACGAGCCTGAATGCGATCCTTCATTGCTGTTCGGGATCAGGCCAGACAGGGCCATTGCCTGGTTGCCTAGCGATGAGTAGTTCATGCCCATGCCTGAAGACTCGCCCTGCGATGCCCCTCGGCTTACCGTTTCGCGAATGACTTCCGTCTCGCCAAGCTGCTTGGACAAATAGGTGCGGGTAAATTCATCCTCGATCTGAAAGAATATCTTTAGTCCCGAATTGCCCAGAAACACCTGCCAGTTGTCTTTATAGACTTCCTTCAGCTGGCCTAACGTTTGTAAAATAATAAATAACTTTACGCCAAAGCCAGCAATCTGTGCAGCCGCGTTCTCGATAACGTCCATTTTCTTAAGGCCGGCAAATTCATCGAGAAACATCATCACGCGGTGACCACTTTTGGGTTGCCCTCGCGTCTTTTCCATTTCCGTGACTGTCAACGCGGTCATCATGCGCAGCCAACGAAAATGGGTGTTCATATAGCGCTGTGGCAGGGACAAATAGAGGCTGACGCCCTGCTCGCTCGTCTTCAGGTCGGATAGCTTGAAATCAGACGTTGCAAGGCAGCGGCGCATGCCGGGACTGTCGATAAACTCAGTCTGGCGGCGAGCAACTTCCATCACAGAGGTGAAGGTTTTGTCAGCGGTGCGGGCCATCTCATTAAAGGATTCGCCGACACCAGAAATAACGCCATCATGGTGCGGGTTGTCTCGCAAGCCTTCCCAGAGCAGGAAAAACGGGTTGGGTGGCGGATCATCGCCCTGCTCGGCCAGGAACTCGGCGGCACGGTAATCGCCCCGGGTCAGGAGTTGACGCAGCGTGATCAGATTCCGGCGGCCTTCGAACTCTTCTGCCGTGAGGATATGAAGGATCAGGCCTTTGATCAGGGAACGTGCTGATTCTTCCCAAAAGGGATCTTGCGTGTTCTTGGACTGAACAACGATGGCATCCGCAATCCGTGATGCCTCGTCGATCGCTTCTTCTCCAAACGGCTCTATGGCATCGAGCGGGTTGAAGCAGGCCTTCAGATCCGAGAAATCGTCATCATCGCGATGTACGGTGTTGAATGGATCAAGAATGTAGGTCTTCTGGCCGAGGCCTTCGCTATGTGCCGAGCCCCCCGCCCTGCGGCGGGCGGTGACGATTGCATTCTCACCCTTGGGGTCAACCACAACAACCGAGCCCGGCCAGAGAGTAAGATTGTTGATGATGACTGTCGTGCCCTTGCCGCCACGTGATCCGGCGACCAGGCAGATATGCCGATCATCCAGGTGACCAAGCGGCATCTTCACATCATCAAAGGACTCTCCAAGCCAGAACCAGCCGGGGCGGTAGGTCAGCTTGGAAAGCTGTGCCCAGTCAGCCCATCTTGCCGTTGCAAGCGCTTCAGTCTGGCCGGATGAGCGGTCAAAGATCATGGAAGGCAATCCTGCTGATTATCTGATAGCAGCTAATTTTTACAGAGATTTTGCGGATTGATAGTTCTTTTGCAACTGACCAATAAGGTTTCGTCGCGATCGATCTATTGTTAGATCTCTTGCTTTTTTGCGAAGTTCAACTTTTAATTCTGCAGATTTCATTAAGCGATTAATTTTGTCGTCAGCAAATCCAGCAGGCGGCTTGATGTTGTGATTAATCTTCTCGTCATCGCGAACTAACTTATTGTATTCCCGCGTTACCCATAAATTTTTATGCCGATTGTAATGCTCATCAGCTTTCTGATGAATTGCATGGGCCCTTTGATCGACCTGCGCACGGATGGTGCGATCAGATAAGGACTTATCAGAACTATATTCTTGCACCCGCGCTGCTCGGTTGAAATAGGCTTTTATCGTTGCGTCGGACAAACGATTACTGTCGTCAGCCATGAACGTTCCTAATTTTGCAATGATTAGGAAAAATAAGCTACGATGGATGTATGAATTTTACGGAAAAGCACAGCAATGACAATACGACCCGGAAAGAGCGGCTTACTGGGGGCAAGTTCTATTGTGCCATCGACGTGATGGCGGAAACGATGGAGATCTTCGAGCGTGAGCGCATCCCTTTGGAGCATATACGCTATGTGATAGCCGAAGCGCTCATGAAGAAATGTGTCGTTTCGAATCCGTACCGCGAGCCGCCTGATATCAACGCCCTGAAGAACGATTTCTACTTCCTCCTCTCGATGCATAGCCGGATCTCTTTCATGTACGAAGAGGTGGAAAAAGCCCTAGACCGAGCAGGAATATCTCCCTTTCCCGAGTAATCGGTAAGCGGTTGTTCTGGGCCGCGCATCATCCCTTTGCGGTAGCTGGATCATTGCCAGCCTTCGCTGATCGGGCGAACCAGACCCATCCGTCATCGTCAACGTCCTGCCCGCACCACCCACGCAAAGCGCGGCCGTGTTGGACGTATGACTATGCCGAAGAACCGGGTCCGGTCGTTCCGGATCATGGCTGGAATGGACCAGCTCACCAACGAAAGGGAAAACACCCATGAACAACCACACCAACGATCGATCGGAAAAGAGCGCGTCCCTGCCGACGCACCTGGCCAAGATCCGCCGCGTTGAAGGCCGCAAAACGACCTTCGAAAGGATCGGAGCCGCTTGGCTGGCCGAGGATGGCTCGGTCTATGTGAAGCTCCATGGCACGCAGATCGTCACGGACGGCTTTAACCTCTATCCGGTCGACGACGCTCATTGAGGCACCAGCTCCCAGCACAAAGGCATCGGCCAATCAGGCCGGTGCTTTTTGCCGTTTCACTCCTGTTGGTCTCCATCCGTTATCCGCCTATGCGGGCACCGGAACCGTCTTAGCTGTGTTTGCGCCGTTTGGCTGACAGAAGATCTGTGCATGAAGCGCCGCTGCGCCTTGATCGGCTACCGACAAGACCTTAGGCTTGTGATGCATAAGGATAGCCAGATGTGTTTTTGGTACCCAAAAACTCTGGCTCTGCGAGGCCCAAGGCGGCCCATTAGCCGCCTCTGGAGAAGGTTTTCTCCAGACCTCTTCTATAGGAGGCAGATGCATGGCACGGCCCAGGAAGGAGCCGGAGGCGCGGCGAGACGAGCAATTGAAGCTGCGGCTAACCACTGCCGAGCGCAGCCAGATCGAACACAAGGCTGCCGCCTTCGGGCTGAGCGCAGCAGAGTTCATGCGGCGGCGCGCGCTCGGCTATGCCCTTCCCCCCGCATTGGAGCAGGAACGGACCAGAGCGCTTCAGGCAACCGCTCTGGTCCGGCTTGGCGTGAACCTCAACCAGATTGCCAAACATATGAACGCCGGCCGGTCGGCGCCGGCTTATCTCGTCGATCTGATCGAGCGCATCGAGCGCGAGCTGGACAATCTCTATGATCCAGGTTCTGACACGCGGACGGTCGTTCAAGGCAGCAGCTCTGTACTACCTGCACGACAAGCGGGCGGCTGGGGAGACAGTCCGGCTGACGACCGAGCGCATCGATTGGACGGAGACGGTCAATCTGCCGACGAGCGATCCGGAGCGTGCTTGGCGGATGATGACCGATACCGCGCTGTCGCAGGCTGAACTGAAGGCTGCCGCCGGCATCAAGGCGACCGGGCGCAAACTTGAGAATCCGGTCCTTGCCTACTCACTATCCTGGCATCCTTCGGAAGATCCCGATCGAGCCATAATGGTCAAAGCGGCTTATGAAACGCTTGCGGTCCTGGGGCTGACAAAGCACCAGGCGGTGCTCGTTGCGCATAACGATACTGATCATGCGCACGTCCATATCCTGGTGAACATGGTGAGTCCGATCGATGGCCGAGCTGCATCCTTGTCGAATTCCAAGCTGAAGCTGTCAAAATGGGCGCAAGCCTGGGAGCTCGAACACGGGCAGGTGTTCTGCCAAGACCGCGTTACCAACAACGAGAAGCGGGATCAGGGCGAGTTCGTTCATAGCCCGCGCGTACCTCGCAACATCTATGAGCAGCGGCGTGCGCAGCAGGATAAGGGTGCTGTGATCGCGGCGCTGCGGCAGCAGCAGAAGAACAAGGATGCTACCCTCTCCCAGGCCGGCAGGATGATGCACAAGCGTCATGCCGGGCAGTGGGCGGCCCTCAAGGCCGGCTATCAGGGGCAAAAGGATAGCCTCTACCAGGACCGGGAGCGCCAGGTGCAGGCGGTGATCGCTGCCATCAAGGCCGAGCGCAAAAGTGAATGGGCAAGCCTGTTCAGCGATCAGCGTGGGCAATCACAGCTGTTTGAAGCGCGGGAGCGCTCAGTGCTGGGAAAAATCCGCAATATGTTCGAGACCGGCTGGCGGTTGCGCCGTGATGCGGACATGGCCTTCAAGGGCAACGCGCTCGGCATGATGATGGCCGTTATGTTCAAGGAAGAACGGCTGGACGCCCTCGCTAAAGAGCAGGATCTGGCGCGGCGCAAACTGGCGACTTCTGTAAGCCGCCAGATCGGCTCCAACCTAAAAAGCATCCGCACGCGCACGAGAAAGCAGGTGGACGAAGCCCGTGTCGTCTATCTGGAATCGTGCCGCAAACTGAAAGAGGAGCAGGGTATCGAACGGGCTGAAATGCAAAAGGCTTGGCGGCGTCGGAATGTCGAGCGCCGGCAGGCATGGCAACAGGCCCGTGAAGAAAAGCCTGACATCTATCAGCAGGCCCTGCTGGCACGGGCGCAACGAGCCCGCGCCTCGTCCCAAAGGCTCAAGGATCGCGGGCTGGAAAGATGAAAGAATGTTTGCATGCTATCATGTTTGCATGCAAACATGATAGCCTCGGGAGCTTGTCCAGGACCTGCCCCCAAGGTCGGTGCGTTCAGCATCTCTGCTGCGCAAGGCGATTCATTCTCGCGCTTTGAAGTGTTGAAGCCGCCAAAGCGGGCTTGTCTTCCCCGATGCCATATAGCAGCTAAAATGGTAAAGTAGTAAGCATGTTTGCATGCAAACATGCTTACTTGTGGGCGGTTTTGTAGGCTGTCCAAAGCTTCAGGAAAAGTTGCGATTTTGCGCCCTTGTTGAAGCCGAACTCCCTGCCTGCCTGCTCGCTGAACTCCTGGAAAACCGACTCTGAGACCCGAAACTGAATTGGACGCATAGATGCATCGGCACCACGCGGGTTCTCGGCAACGATATCCGGCGTCACATCCGCCGGCGGCGGCGTGCCCTTACCTTTAAGCTTAGCGAGATTCGTAGCCATCAGGCGACCTTCCTTTCAGCAAGCTCGGCGATCAGATCGACGACGCTTTGTCCGAGCGCAGCCGCCTTTTCGTTCAAAGAGCGAAACGATGTCTCGGTGATGGCCCTGCCCTGATCGGACGCCGTGCCAAAACCAGTCGAGACAGGCACCTCACCATTCAGGACCTGATAGCCCGCCTGCTTGAGATATTGTCTGGCCGCATTGTTCTCGCGCTCGCTGCCCGTCGTCTTGAACATGGCAAAGGCAATCCGGTGTATCGGAATCCCCTTCTTGATCAGCGTATGAGCGAGCACGACACCTGGATGCAGGTCATCAACCGTCTGGCCGGTTGGAATGATCACCAGATCTGAAACACGCGCGATCTCGATCGTCTGGTCCGATGCATTCGGCTTGCCATCGATCACGTAAGCGTCGAATCGGCCGGCATCATCGACAGCAGATTTTACCGAAGCGAAGCTTTGGACCTGGATCTCTGGCTGGATGCCACTCTCTGCCCGGCGGCCCGCCCAATGGGTACAGGTCTGCTGTTGTGTATCGAGGTCGGCAATCTTAACGCTCATGCCGCCCTCAGCGAACTCCCGCGCCATCATGCGCGCTAGCGTCGATTTTCCGACGCCGCCTTTCTGCGATACCATTCCGATTATGTAGGTCATGAAAACACTCCGCCCAAAACTGGGTTTTCATGACTCATAGCATGATTCGCTGATACAAGGCAATCATGCTTGCATCTTTGCATGCAATCATGCTGTCATGCACTTAGCTTATGGTTTGCCGCGCTTCTCGAACCAGCTCTTGCAGAACTTGATGAAATGGCGCTCCGGGCTCTTCGGGATGATTTCGTTCTCGCCAAGCCAGATCCGCCATTCCCGCTCCAGATGGTATGGGTCCCAACCTGGCGCGACACTGCGCACGTCCTGGAATATCTCAGGATCAAGCGCGCCCTCCCAAGCTTCGACCTCGGGGGCAGGGGGCTTCATGCTCCCGCGGTTTTGAAAGATAACCATGTCTTCCGCCGGATCAAACACAACATGATAATCCGGCAGATGGTCGTGCTGAGCAAGATCACGGATCGCCCGGCGGAATTCCTTCTCTGTAGATTTTGATCCAGATTTCTTAAGAAGTAGGGGAAGTGAAATTTTCCACTGATCCTGCTGCCCACAATGCTTGCGCGCAATCTCATATACACGTCGCTCGATTGGCTTGCGTAAGCGAAAATAGTCACGATGCAGCGTCAGCACTTCCTGAGCGCGGATCGCGTTAAAGACCCAATCAGAAAGCTTCACCTCACACCATAGCAGGCGGCCATCAAGACCGTGCTTGCGCCGGATGGCCGAAGCCTCGATCAAACCAAAGCCGTTGATCTGCTCTTCACTGCCCGTCACGACATTGGTTCGGATGCGCGTCCCTTCCAGTCGATCAAGCGCTTCCACAAGGGCCTGATAATCTTTGCCTGCTGTTCCTCGGTTAGTAAACATGAGCAGCTCACGGCTGCTGAGCCTCACCTGCTGAGATACAGCCTCACCATTCTTAAGTTTAGCCATGATCTGTGAAATACAATAAATCAAAATATCCTTATCATAAATCGTAGCTAAGCCTTTAACACTTGGCGTAATCTCTACCCAATTGCCATTATGCTCATACCGGCGAACGGTTGTTTCAGGCTTCTTTGACAAGGAGTAGAAAGGATGCTCCATTTGTGCCATCACATCCTTGATGACGGCATCGGCTACATCACAGATGAACAGGTCATGCTGTGGATGACGCTCTGGAATGAGAAGAGAGCGGGCGAGGGGAATATCTGTTTCCATGAAGGAACAGTTCGGGGTTTTGCCCACCCTGTCAACGCACTTCGGGGTTTTACCCACCGCTAACTTTTAAGCTGATGCGGTGGGTAAAAGTTCGGGGTTTCACCCACTAGAGTGCAACAAGGGATGAGACAGCCGCTGCCATCGAGGCTCACGAACGCAAAATTCGGGGTTTTACCCACCAGAAGCCGAGATTCGGGGTTTTACCCACCGTGATTCGGGGTTTTACCCACCGAGATTCGGGGTTTTACCCACCGATTCTGAAAAGTGAGCCTGAATAAACCTTATATTTCAACGCCTTACTTGCTGTGGATAAGTGCTTAACACCTATTTAACACATATATTTAACACACATGAGCAGGCTGTGGATAACTTTCCAAGGAGCTAGAGAAGGAATCGGTCAGCCCTGAAGGGCTGACTCCTTATGGCCGCGCAAAATGCGGCAGGGGCTCATTGCCGCCCCTCTTGCCGGCAAAGCCGGCAATTCACCCGCTAGGATATTTTCAGCACAAGGATGATTGAATATCAAACTTACAAGTAGACGTTTGAGTTATTTTTGCGGCATTGTTCTCAAATGTTCTCATATTTTGGAAAACAATATAACGAAATGGCTTTCACACCCGACAAAGACCGATATGCCCGAAGGGCAGCGGCAAAGTTTGTTAGTGATCTACTAGCTGATTATCTGCAGGGTCGTGAAAAAGGATATGCAGTCGAGCAAGCTATCAAAGAGCTTGAGGCCCTTTTTCATGCAGGTGCCGTGCTGCCTGTTCGGTTGATACGCCAGGGTTTGGCTTGTGAGGATGAGGACACCCGAGCCGCGCTATTCGTCAAAGCCATGGACATGATCACGCAGCAGGTTCACGCCGATCTGTCAGGCATGGAGCGGTTTTGAAGTGGGTTTCCCCGCCCTGACCGTCAGTGAAGCTACGGTCCTCCCAGCCCTCAAGACCGCTACGCGCCGCTTGCAGCGGTGGCCGACAAGCGGCCAGTCTTGACCGCTGCTCCGGGCCTACGCTGATGGATGGGCATGATCGGGACGAGGAACATGATGCTCTCGCCTCCGGCGGGATCGAACCAGGAACAGGTGTTTTAGGCAGCCTTGGCTGAATCGTCCGCAAAGATCACTGCGCACTGCGCCGGCACGCTCAGATCGATGCCCGGCTGTTCCCGGTTGAACAGATACGGATCATCAAAATACGGCCCTGGATAGACCGCCGGGCTCTGATACCAGCCATGGTAGACGGCTGTCCCAGCAATTTCCTCCAGCATATAGGCTAGTGATCGGCGGAACAGGCGATCCAGGTCTGGAACAAAGCCACTCCCGATCTGGCGCTGCGCTGCCAAGCGGGCGTACATCCCGCACACATCATCCACCCATGCCCGCACCGCCTCTGACCGCTCATAGAGCGCACAGGCCGCCTCATAGCGGGGTTGGAAGGTCGGATCCGCCTTCACGTCATCCCACCGCGTCAAGGTCACCCGCCCCTCGAAAGCATCATGCAGCTGACGGAAGTGCTTGCGCAGCCATCGGTCACCCATGGCTCGTGCTGTTTCGAGCGCCTCCGCCCGCAGATCGGGACTGGGCGCCATATTGTGGACGTCCAACGTGTCGCACACCACCAGGTGGGCATGGCGATAATGGGTGGCTGCAGCCGTCATGTAGCTGAAGAAGCGCTTGCCATGCATGTCAGCCGATCCATGGCAGACCGGAATGATACATGAGCTGCTGGTGCAAGGTGGGAAGATCTTAACGGCCATCATCACCCACCATCTTGCTCTTGTTCCACCAATAATCGAACGTGCTGCGCTCCCTCTTGGCATACCTGTCATTGACGATCGCCAGAAACTTGCTCTCGGCATTCATCATGAGATGAAAGACAACCTTGTTGGCATAGATGACCGTCACTTCAGACGTACCGAAATACTCCTTGTCCAGCCACCGATAGTCATTCATGTCGCCAACAATGAAGCTGTTTCCTTCGCATATCGTGATCCGGAACTGGATTCCCTTTGCCCGCAGCTCTTGCAGCTTTTGATTGACTGCATCGCTCGACTTTCGATCATCAGCACAATGAACCCGCACCTCGCCGCCGTCAGGAAGGGTTTGCTCGATGTCTTCCAGCACCTCCAGATAGCTGCCGAACTCGACCGTGAACGACTCCATCTTCTGGACGGCGCTTGGGGAGATGAGCACGCCCTCTTTTTCCAAGGCGCGGGTAAGTTTGCGCAGGGTGGCCAGCTCCGGCTCGACCTTGCCCTGCTCGATGTTCACGATTGCGGACTTGGACACCCTGGAATGGTCGGCCAGGTCCTGCTGGTTCCAGTCGAGGATGCCGCGTGCGGCACGTAATTGTTCAGCGATATTCATGGTAGACATTTATAGCATCGTCTTAGAATTTAACAAATATAAAATTGCATTTGATTGCGCAATTTGAATATTTTTAAGAATATATTAACTTATGACGTCTATATGTTTGGCTTATCTCAAGATACAAGTAAGGATTGTTGTGATGAATATCGTTGGAAACTCAAAAACTGTCGACCTGGATGCGCTTCGTCTGGAACTTGAAGACAAATACGGCGGTGTCACCGCCCAGCAGATCATTGACCATCTGGCGCGGTTTCATCGGCCTGCCAAAGTGCCGGACTATATGGACGTCAAGGCCATGTCCGAGCTGCAAGAACGCTTTCGGGCGCAAGCTGTACTGGCGGTGTGGCGGCTGCGCGATTGGCGTAAGCGCCACGGTGGTCGGGAGCCGGAGCAAAACCTGGTCCTCATGGAAGGGGCTTTTTTGCAGCGGCAATGCCAGGACGCCATTCGCCTCTATCGCGAAGCACACCAAGCCTATTACGCCATGTACCGTGCTGCGATGGCCGCTCTGACTAACCGCGCGGCAGACGCGCACCACCAGGAGCAGGCGGCATGAGCACCAAGTTCGATGAGGATGCCTACGAACATCGATGGTGGACGTTTGTCGGAAACATGATTGAGATTCGCCGCAGCGTCCCACGCCGCCGCTATCTCTATGCCCTAATGGACACCGTGGCTTTCCAGGACACCGAAACCGCCATCGATCTCACCTTGCTCCAGTACCGGGCTGAGAAGAGCCGCAGGCGGAAGCTGCGCAGAACCAAACGCGTATGACCGAAGCAGGCAGGCAGAAGCCGTAGCCAGCTTCTGCCTGCCCGCAAGCCGACGCATTCGCTGTCACTCAAACCTGTAGCGGACAGGCTGTTAAAATCCGAAACCACCGCTTAGGATCATAAGAGATATAAAGGCTGGGCATGACAAACAAAAATGTCTCTCTAGGAGCAACTATCGTTCACCAATACTATCCAAGTTTTATTGACCTTCCAGTAGGCCGATACTTGGTAGATTCTGATGATCTAAAGGGGATGATAGAGGTACTAGAGCATGTCAGACCTCTAGTGATCACTGATTTTAGTAATGCCATTATAAATAGGCCAGAGAAGAAAGGAAAAATATTCAGCGATATAAAAAGGCCTATTCACAGAATTAGTCGTGACTCGATAGCGGCTGATGCAGTTGGAAATGAGGGAAGAGTTGCATTAGCAATAGTGTTAGAAAAACCCGTAAATGGGCGAGTATTTTATCATGATGCTTATACAAGCTTGTTAATAGTATCTGAGTTTGGTCATGACAAAACTCCTGATGATATATCTTTTCATCAACCACTTCTTAAAAGGTTTATTGGTACTTACCGTTGTGTAACCTCTGACTTACGTACTTCCTTTTTTGAAGGGGCGCCTGATGCTGTAAATGCAGTCAGAATTGGGCACAGATATTATACAGACAAGGAAAGAGACGTTCCTTTTCAAGAACGTCTGTTAGCAATAGATACCGACGTAGATTTGCGGCCATGCCTACTAGGACTAGGTAAAGGTGCTCGTGGCCTACAAGATCATTATGACGATGAAGCTAAAACCACTGAGAAGGGTCATCATATTGGTAAATACTTAATAGATGGATTCAAACCGCCAGAAAATATAATTGAGATAGAAAAACTAGCTAATCTTGCTTTTAATGACGAAAAGCTGCGACCTGCTGTTGCTGAAGCAATGTCTATTCTAGAAATAAGTATCCTATCTCATCAACGGAAATTTAAGAGGTTTTTGAATATATCGAAACAAAATGAAGAGAAAGAAGTGACCTGGAAGTTCCTTATGAATGGAATGTTAGCATCACTGTTGGATCTATATGAACATAATGGCTCAAAAGGTAAAGTAATAAAGAATGCTAATTGGGTTCTAGACGTGCGTCATAAAGTGGTTCATGACGGATATAATCCATCTAAGGATGAAGTAGATAGAGTGTTATCTTTCGCAAAGACACTTATAACAATCTTTGAAATGCCAGAAGATTATAAAGGGAACTGGAAGCTAAAAGAGCAATATAAATAGCTATGCTCTGCCCCTCAATGCGCGTCTCAAGGTAGACCGGTCTACTCCCAGAACGGAAGCGACGCCGGAAAGTGTTTCGTTTCCATTCGCTAGCGCTCGCTTAGCAAAGATCACTTGTTCGTCGGTAAGTGCATGGGGCCGCCCGACATGCCTGCCCCGCCGCTTAGCGGCCTTCATCCCTTCCCTGGTCCGCTCGGCGATTAGCGATCGCTCGAACTCGGCCAGAGCCCCCATCATGTGGAAGATCAGCCGCCCACCGGCATTGGTGGTATCAATCGCTTCACTGAGCGACTGGAACCCGGTCCCCTGCTGGCCCAGCCGGTCAATCAGCTCGATCAGAAAGCCTAGGGACCGGCCCAGGCGATCGAGCCGCCAGACTACCAGCACATCACCCTGCCCTACGGCAGCAAGCGCCTGTGTCAGGCCTGGCCGGACAATGGCGGTGCCGGTGATGCCTGGATCGGTATGAATGACCTCGCAGCCTGCCGCCTTCAACGCATCGAGCTGGAGGTCGAGGATCTGTTCATCTGTGGAGACACGTGCATAGCCGATTTTCATAGGCTAATTATGCCCTACCCTTATGCCTCATGCCAGCATGAACGATTCCAATGACTTAGAAAGCGGTGGATAACTGCTGCGAAAGGGGTCCCTTTCGCAGCAGTTATCTTGATTTCTATTCCTCCTGTATCCAATGATGGATAGAGAGGATATGAAGAAGTACGCAAGTAGCAGCTTTATCATCTAAAACTTATCAACCATCGAACCGGAGAGAGGCTAATGGCCCGTCATGTATTTTTTAGCTTTCACTATCAACGGGATATTGTTCGCGTAAATCAAATTCGCAATCTTCCAGAAATAGTTGATCAGTCTGCTGTTGGCTTCCAGGACAAATCCCTGTGGGAAAAAGCAAAAGCAAAGGGCGACAGTGTAATTAAGAAACTTATAGATGATGGATTAATTGGTACAAGTGTAACTGTTGTATGTATCGGTAGTCAGACTGCAGGTAGAAAATATATTAATTATGAGATTGAGAAATCTATAGCCCGTGGTAACGGGATTATTGGTTTAAGGATTAATCACCTTAAATCCTTTGAAGGAGTTGATCCAGTAGGGTCTGTTCCAGCTCTTTTAACAAGACACTCTTATCCAGTTTATACCTACGAGAACCATACTAAACTAAAGAGTTGGATTGAGGCAGCCGCAAGGGCTGCAGGTCGGTAGTTGCTCTAGCCTGGCGCAGGAGGTGTTTGTCAAAATCATGAGAAAAAAAGATTTTATAGAGACATACTCTAAATTCGTATTGCAGGGGAATGCTGGCCTTTTTCTTGGTGCTGGTCTTTCTATCAATGCTGGCTATCCAAGCTGGCGCCAACTCGTGCAAGATATGGCAAAAGAAATAGACTTGGATGCCAGCTTAGAGACTGATTTAGCTGGTCTTGTACAATTTGCCCTTAATAAGTCTGGCAGAACACGGACAAGATTAGTTCGACTAATTACAGATCACTTTGGAGAAGAAAAGCCAATTCCCGACGTGTTCCGTATACTTGCTCGTCTTCCCATTACACGAGTATGGACTACCAACTACGACACGCTTATCGAGCGTTCATGGCGGGCACAGAGAAAGCGCTTGGATGTTAAAAGTTACGATAAGGATGTGATGACTGAAAATCCATGGTCTCATGCAATCCTATACAAAATGCATGGCACTGTAGAACATCCGAGTGACGTTGTAATATCCAAAAGTGACTATGAGGAATATAGAAGGAAAAGAGCTTCATTTCTCCATTTACTCATGGGGCAGCTAATCTCGCATCACATGCTATTTCTGGGTTTAAGTTTTACAGATCCTAACTTGAGTTACTTATTCATGATGATACGGGAGGCATTCGATCATACGCCACCGGAACATTTTTCTATCGTTAGAAAGCCATCTAGAGGCGACTATTCTTCTAAAAAGTTGTTCGATT
>NZ_ATYL01000005.1 GCF_000427665.1 Geminicoccus roseus DSM 18922 | reverse complement strand
TTCGCCCGTACGGCAGAGAAACCTTCCCGAAGAAACTGACTGCCGCCGCTTTGCCCAAAGCTGGCCGTCATCGGCGGACCTTCCCTGCGTCCTAGATCGGTCTCTGCGCCGACCTCTCATTCATCAGAGCCGCCCCCAGCACTGCGGGCAAGGACATATCGTCGCTGTCTCGTTGCCGCTCCTGAAGTGATGTTGAGGCTGTCACCTCAACGAGACGGATGTGATGCCAGGCACGACTGGGGAAGCAGAGGATGGCCGCAGAGGTAGTCGGTTCGCTGGTCACAGCCGATGAGATGGCAAAGGCGGCTGGTATCTCCTCGAAGACCTTCCGCCACTGCTTGCGGCAACGCAACTTGCGCTGGCACCGCCACTACGATCGGTGGACCGTCTGGCGCGGCAGCAACCAGCACCGTGATATGCAGGAGGTGCTGAAGGAGTGTGTCGCTGTGGCCAGCTGCAGGGCTGAAGAAGAGGTCTGAGCCTGCGGTCGACTTAAAACTTCAACCGCTGGTCGATCTCCTCCCTGCAGCGACGCCCAGGTGGGCGCCTCTTCATTGCCGAAGGTGGGAATTCTTAATCCGCGTGATCCGGAACGCCAACGCAGGGCTGCTCTTCCAGTAGCTGCACTCCTGCATGGGAAGAGACGTGATGTTGATCCTCGTGGTCGAGGACGAGGTCGTCGTGGCACTGGCCATCGAGTGGGTTCTTCAGCTTGCTGGCCATCGGGTGCTCGGACCGACCGACAACGTCGAGGACGCCATCGCGCTATGTGATCATGACCGACCGGACCTGGCCTTGATCGACCTCAACCTCCGAGATGGCGGGGATGGCATTGTCATCGCCCAGCACCTCAAGGAGCTGCACGACGTGCCGGTGTTCCTGCTTACTGCCCAACTTGCCAAGGCCCGGACGCAAAAGCATGTGGTCTGGGGCGTGGTCCGCAAGCCCTACGACACGCATGCACTCCCCCGCCTGGTGAAGTACGTCTCCAAGATCCTTCAGGGGCGGGAGGCCCAGCCACCACCAGAGGTGGAAATATTCCATCTCCCTGATCGATGGCGATGAGCCGGTACGCGCTACGCTAGTTGTCGTCTTGGTCGTCTCGAGATCGCGGCTTCGTCCATTGCCACAACAGATAGGCCGCTACGCCCATGGCGCCGGCCTGTCCGAGTGCCCATGCGATCATGCTGAAGATGCTCGTGTCCACAATCCCGTAGCTTGAAGCAGCTCGCGAGAGTTACGGCAGCGAGATCCGATCGGATCACGGTGGTATGGGCGAAGCTGCGGATCCCTAAAGCGCTTTTAGGTTTTCCTCGCGAGGATCTGCCGTCGCCTGGCTCGGTGAAACGCTGGGTCTAGAGGCCCCTGCTTGAGTCTCTCCCTAAACATGACTACAATAGTCATATTAAGGAGGAAGCCATGCACGAGATCCAGTTGCGCGACGCCAAGGCCACGCTCTCAACCGTGGTGGACGAGGCGATCAACGGCCAGCCGTCGGTGATTACCCGCCACGGCCGCAAGACGGCGGTGATCATCTCCTGGGAGGAATGGGAGCGCCTGTCCCAGGTGCCATCCTTCGGCCGCTTGCTGGCCTCCCTCCCGATCGGACCGGAGGACCTGTCGGAGCGAGACCAGTCGCCGCTGCGTGCGGTGGACGTCTGACACGCCATGGAGCCGGCCCGCTACCTCGTCGATACCAACGTGATTTCAGCGGTGGCGCCGACCAAAAAAAAGCAGCCGCCGCTCGAGTTGGTCCGCTGGCTGGACCTGCAGTCGGATCGGCTGTTCCTATCGGTCGTGACGGTTGCCGAACTCAGCGATGGAGCGGCCAAGCTCAGGCGGGAGGGTGCCACCCGCAAGGCCGGCCAACTCGAGGATTGGCTGGGGTTGATCCTGCACCTTTATGCGGATCGGGTGCTGCCGTTGAACATCAAGGTCGCCAGGACCATCGGTCAGTTCTCTGACCTTGCACGTGGTAGAGGCCAAGCCCCTGGCTTTGCCGACCTTGCCATCGCTGCCACCACCTTCACCCATGAGCTGGTGTTGCTCACCCGGAATGTCCGGCACTTCGAGTTCCTGCCAGTCTCCGTGGTCGACCCGTTCACGACCCTGCCCTGATCTTGGATTGGTCCCCGTGCGCTGAGGCCTGGTCCAAGCGCCTCTCGCTAGGCCTCGTCTTCTCCAGCGCTTGGGTGCAGCCCCAAAGCCGGACGTTGGTCCGTTGGGCGTTGGTGGGGCAATCAACCTGTCCGCCAACGAAAAGGCCCAGCCGCGGGTGCGGCTAGGCCCTATCAAAGGCAGCTCACTGGAGCGCGTCGTTCAGCCGAACCAGCTGCTGTCCACACCGGTGACCCCGGTGAGCGTCACGGTATGGCTGAGGCCGAGGTTGAGCACGGTGTTGCCCTCGACCACGGTGGCATTGGCGATCGCGTTGTCGACGGTGTTGCCGGCCCCGCGCAGCAGGATCTTGTCGGCGCCCACCTCGAAGTCGGTGATCGTGTCGGCCTCGCCTTCGGTGCGCAGGATGGTGAAGCTGTCGGCCCCAGCCCCGCCGGTCATGGTGTCGTTGCCGGCTTGGCCGAGCAACTGGTCAACGCCCTCGCCGCCGTCCAGGATGTCGTCCCCGTCGCCGCCGGTCAGCCGGTCGTCCCCGGCACCACCGGTCAGTGTGTCGGTGCCGGCCTTGCCGTCCAACTCGTCGTTGCCCTCGCCACCATCCACCGTGTCGTTGCCGAGCCCGCCGAACAGGCCGTCGTTGCCAGCCTCGCCGTTGAGGATGTCGTCGCCGACCGCGCCAAAGAAGCGGTCGTCGCCATCGCCGGCGTTGATCGTGTCGTTGCCGTTGCCGCCAGTGCCGACGTCGTTGCCGGTGTTGGCCGACAAGGTCTGGCTGCCGCCCCAGATGAAGTCGTCACCGTTCCCGCCGTCGAGGCTGTCGTCGCCGAACTCGCCGAAGATCTGGTCGTTGCCTTCACCGGTGAAGATCCGGTCGGCGGCGCCAGCCGTGGCTTCGGCGTTGGGGCGGTCACGATCACCCCAGGCTTGGTCGTCACCGCCGCCGCCGGCAATGATGTCGCTGCCATTGCCGCCAAAGGCGCGGTCGTTGCCTTCACCGGCGATGATGACGTCGTCCCGGTCGCCACCTTGCAAGAGGTCCAGGCCATCGCCGCCACGCAGGATGTCGTCACCGTTGTTGCCGAACATCTCGTCGTTGCCGGCGCCACCGTCGATGAGGTCGTTGCCCGCGGCACCGAACATCCCGACATCGTTGCCGTCGCCGCCGAAGATCTGGTCGTCGCCAGCATCGCCGTTCAGCAGAAGGTCGTCGCCGGCCTCGCCGAACAGCAGGTCGTTGCCGCCAGCGCCTTTGATCCGGTCGGTACCTTCCAAGGCATGGATTTCGTCCGCCTCTGCCGTACCCTGGATCGGCGGATCCTTTTCGTCGCCTGGAGTACCGAAGATCAGTGCCATGAGCGTTTCCTTGGTTGGAGAACTGAGGTGATCAGCTTGGGAGGAGGCCCAAGGCGAAGGCACGCCAGCCGAGGAACGAGAAGTGGCGGCAGGTTTGATGGCTACAAACTTTCCTGCTCATCAAGACCGGTACATATGCTGGTTCCTGCCTGCTCATGTATCAGCAAGACCAACACCTAGAAGGCCCTCCAAACGATCAATGTATACTTGCTTAGATCACCTCAAGTACCGCTTGGATGCCACGGATATCGGACTACGACAAGAAAAACCTCCTTTAGTCTGCTATCACATCCCTATTGATCTTGATCACTAAAGCGTGATCCGTGGCCTCTAATCAAAAGAACGTGATTATACTCTTCATTATCACATAATCGTGAAGTTCCTTTCTACAGGACGCGAAGAACTTCTTGGATCGATGATGGGAGGGAACAGGCATTGGCGCCGGTCAGGTTGATGGTAGCCTGGTGCCTAGCGTGTCCTAGATGCGCAGCAAGCTGCAGGTTGATGCCGCGATCGGGCTTACGGCCTGCACCGTCAAGCCGGACCCTTACAAGTCAGGACGCGTAGACGTCGGCGTCAGTATGGGCCAGCGCAGGACGAGGCTGGTCGGCCTGATCTCGTTCTCGGCAAGGTCTTCGGGCGTGGCACCGGCCCATCCCTTGACCAGTGCCCATACGCATGTCTCTCAAGGGTCTACCCTAGCAAGACGATCAGCCGAGACACCCTCCCCTGTCCCACATGGGTTGTTCTTGATCATCCGAGACAGTAGATGGAACGGGTCTAGAAGCCAGCGAGACAAGAGACCCCTCCCCCATGCCTGTTTACGGCTATGCCCGGGTCAGCACGCTCGACCAGGACCTCACCCTGCAAAAGACTGCGCTGAAGGCTGCCGGCTGCAGCGTGATCCGCGCGGAGAAGGCCAGCGGCAGCCGCCGCGACGGTCGCACCGAGCTGCAGGTGCTGCTCGACTTCGTTCAGCCAGGCGACACGCTAGTGGTCACCCGGATCGATCGCCTGGCCCGCTCGATGAAGGACCTGCAGGACATCGTGCACGAGCTGAAAGCCAAGGGCGTCAGCCTGAAGGCGACCGAGCAACCGATCGACACCGGCACCGCGGCGGGCAAGGCGTTCTTGGACATGCTGGGGGTGTTCGCCGAGTTCGAGACCAACTTGCGCAGAGAGCGGCAGCTGGAGGGGATCAGGGCGGCCAAGGCACGTGGGGTCTACCAGGGCAGGAAGCCCAGCATCGATGTGGCGGAGGTCAGGCGCCTGAAGGAAGAGGAGCAACTCGGCGCCTCCGCGATCGCCCGCAGGCTCAAGATCGGGCGGGCCAGCGTCTATCGGGTCCTGGCGCCGGGCTCAAAGGAGTAGGTGCTGCTCGAGGTGAGCCGCAGCATCAGACCAGTTTGCCTGCCGGGCTCCTGCGTCGACGGATGAGGCTGTCTGCGCTCCAGTTCCAAGCACGCATGGCCGAAGGCCTGAGCGAGCTGAGGTCCGCAGCTCGCGCCTGATCGAACCTCTGCCAAGCCGTGGCGGCAGCGCCACAGCCAGCTGTGGATAGAATCTTTGGACTCTACTCACGCTTGGGCTCCTGCGAGACTTATCCCTTGGACTCTAGTCACGCTGCGCTTGGACTCTACTCACGATCTTGGCAGTTATCCTCTGGACTCTACTCACGCATCCTAATAATAGAAAATTCAAATAATCTCCTAATAGTAAGCGTGAGAAGAGTCCAAACTGTGGGTAACTGGGCGTGAGAAGAGTCCAATCTTGACGGTACAGCCGGTTTCGGCTCCACCCATGGTCATGGGAAAGATCCACCAGCTGATCACCAGCAAGGGTATCGACGAAGCACGTAGGTCAGCGGGCGCAGACAAGAATGCCCGTCTCTGCGTCGATGCCGCCTATGGCGTTCTATGCGACGACCAGGCCCAGGTGGGAATCGCTCACGCTGGCTTCGCCATGGCGGCGCTTCCGCACAAGAAAGTCCAGGAAAGCGTGTGGGAGCGCGATGGCGGCCAGGTTAAGCTGCTGGTCGAGAGTGGTCTGGATAGCGAGCGCCGCCCAATCGGCATCCCCTACGGGTCCATCGCCCGGATGATCCTGCTTTACCTCCAGACCCAGGCGGTCCGCACTCGCTGCCGCGATGTCGAGCTCGGCAGCTCCATGAACGCTTGGCTGACGGCGATGGGCATCCCGGTAGGTGGCAAGACCTATCAGATCGTCCGGGAACAGTCGCGGCGCATCAGCCGCTGCCGGCTGACCTTCTTCCGGAGAACCCTGACTACCGAATTGGTCACCAATGGTGCGTTCGTGCGTGATGCGATCATGCCGCTGGATCCAGACAGTTCCCGTCAGGTGCCGTTGTGGCAGGACCGGGTGCGCCTAGATGAAGGGTTCTACCAGTCCCTGATCGAGCATCCTCTGCCGCTGCGCGAGGCCGCGATCCGCGAGATCTCCAACCGCTCGATGTCGATCGATCTCTATATCTGGCTAGCCTACCGGCTGCACGTGCTACGCCATCCTGTAGAGATCGGCTGGCAGAGCCTGCATCGCCAGTTTGGGGATGGCTACAAGGAGGTCAGGTTCTTCCGGCGTGACTTCCTGCCCGCCCTGAAGCTAGCGCTCGCCGTCTATCCCGAGGCGAAGGTTGAAATCGTCGACCAGGTCGGCCTCATCCTGCATCCTTCGACGCCGCCCATCCCGATGAGCAATCGGATGATCGCAGCACGCGGCTGACTTCGAAGAACCCTCGCCAATGGTACCGACCGACGATCGCGCCCTGAATGCGAGGCGGACGCGCACCCAGTGGGTTCGCCGGACCTACGGCGCGATTCTACTCGCCTGCAGCCTCACGGCACGCCGACAATGAGGCGGTACCCTCGCTATCGCAAGGCAACAAGAATACAGATTTCTTTATTTATGCTTTTGCGTCCGCGGATGCTGCATATCCCCCCTTGGCCGGATCTGCCCCGCCATGTGTGTGACCATCCATTTCAGACCATCCCGCTACCGCAACGGTAGAGACCAGTTTGGCTGGATCGCCATGGCTTGGCATGAGCCGAAGGCCGCGCCCGGATCGAACATCTGATTGAACTCGTCGCCCGCACAACTCTGCTAGCGATACACCCACGGTGTCCGTGCAACGCCGCTTCACCCAACGGAGGGGGTGATGCGTGAGCCAGATATCGCCGTGGATTGTATCCGGCCTGAGCGTCAGTGGGTGATGCGAATTCCCATCATGGATGTTCCCGCCCAGCTTCGCAGCTCCGCCCCTTCCCTCCACCAGGCCGTCATTGTCTTTGGGTTATGGGCGCCGGCTGAGATGGTGATGTCAGGTGGCCTCGTCACTTAGGCCCGTCAGCGGCTGCAGCGGCACAACCACACTCATGCACTACCGGTCGATCCGCAGCCTGCCATACATTGCGTGGCCAACCGTATTTCTGTCAATACGGCTTCACGCTGAAGCGTAAAGCTGCAAAGACAGAAGCACGTGAAACAGGAAAAACAGATACACAGAAAGGCGGGGTGAGTGATCATTGCCGTTCTGAACCAAAAAGGCGGGGTCGGGAAAACGACCCTCGCGCTTCACCTGGCCGCGGCGTTCGCCCTTGATGGCGAGCGTGTGCTGCTGGTGGACGCGGACCCACAGGGGAGCGCATTGGACTGGTCGGCGACCCGACAAGCGAAACCGCTGTTCCCGGTGGTCGGCATCCCCAAGGCCAGCTTGCACAAGGATCTGCCGACCATCGCCGTCGACTACGATACGGTCGTGATCGATGGTCCGCCTCGGGTCAATGAACTAGCCCGATCTGCGCTCCTGGCAGCGGACCTGGTGGTCGTGCCGGTGCAGCCCTCGCCCTACGATGTATGGGCGGCTGAGGAAATCCTGAAGCTGTTGCGCGAAGCATCTGTTTTTAAAGAAAGCTTGAAATCTGTTTTTGCGGTGAATCGTAGAATCGTGAACACGGCGATTGGCAGGGATGTCACCGAGGCGCTGAGAAACTATGGCATCCCGGTGCTGGCTGCCTCCCTGTGCCAGCGGGTGGCATTCGCAGAGTCGGCAGGGCAGGGGCTGACGGTCCTTGAGACAGAGCCTCATGGCACCGCCTCGCGTGAGGTCCGGGCATTGGTGAAGGAGTTGCGGGCGCTATGACCAAGAAGATCGCGTTCGGACCGCGGCCGTCCGCCTCGCTGCCACCTAGCGCGGATAGCTGGGTTGCTAGCAGGGGAGGGGAGCCGGCATCTGCGGCGATAGAAAGGCCGACGATGAAGCGATTGACGATCGACCTGCCGGCAGATGTCCACGCCCGCTTGAAGGCGCAATGCGCGATGCGTGGCACCAAGATGGTCGACGAGATTCGGCGGGCGGTGGAGGACATGCTGAAAAGCTGAATCACAGAAACGCGCAAACACAGAAAACTTCATAGGGAGTATTCTGTGTCTGTGTTGATGGCATTACGACCCTGGTGAAGGCGTGAAGGGAAGACAGGCATCAGCGTGCTGCTGCCGCGGCGCTGGGTGATCGAGCGCTCCTTTGCCTAGGCCACCCACTTTCGACGGCTGGTGAAGGACTACGAGCGCTATGCCTCAACCCTCGCTGACCTCCACCTCGTGGCCTTCACCTGCATCATGCTCAAGCAGGCTGCTCAACTGGTCGCAGGTCCATAACAGCCTCTAGGCTAGGGGGGGAGGGCTCAGCTCATCGGTGTCTATGGTGATCAGCACTACCTGCCATGGAAGGATACGGCCGGCTTCACCGCCGAGCTGATCGCTGAGGGCGGCCTGGGCAGATCTTGCGTCTCCCTGCGGTCAAAGCTGTGTAGGCGAGTGCCTTGTACCGTCGAAAACACCCATCTGAGGCAAAAAGGGCGTCTCGGCTGATCGTCTTTCTAGGGTAGACCCAATCAAGACTAAGATCAGTCAACGATCCAGCAGCCGCTGCCACCGAAACCGCACCGGCGGCGCTGGTCGAGGATGAGGCCAGTGGCGATACAGTCATCCTTCTCTTCGAAGCTGCTTGGCGCTATCGCATTCGCATGGAACAAAACACGAACTTAGGGCCACGCTATCTGATCCGCCTCCGGGATCTGCGGGGCTGGCACCTCCTGACGGTCGCGTGCGGGTCGTGCCGGCACAAGGCGCACCTGCGCCTGTGGCAGCTCACCGACCGACGCTCACCGGATGAGTTCCTGGTCGACGTCGAGCGCAAGCTGCGCACGCCGCTGGTCGGCATCGACCTGTCCAGGCCCGACCCCAATCCCGATGATCCCGATGGTAGTGCTGGTGTGTTCCTGCGCTGCGTGGACCTGCCCGATGCCCTGCTGGCCCATGCAAAGCTGAAGAGGGCCTCTCTAGAGGGCAGCAACCTGTTTCGGGCAGACCTGCATGCAAACGCCGAGGAGAAGGATGGTCTAAATGGAGCGAAGCTGAACAATGCCGACCTGCGATGCTCGAATCTATGGCAGGTTGATCTTAGAAACGCTGACCTGAGGGGCGCACTTCTTGATGATGCTCTTCTGAGCGGTGCGGATCTGATAAACGCCAAAATAGCCCAAGAGCAACTTGATGTTGCCTGTGGCGACTTGGGCACCCTGCTACCCAAAAACCTACATCGCCCGAGCAGTTGGAAGCCTCCAAGTGACGAGACTGGTCAGGATCCTCCACGCGATAAGACTGAGTGCAGCGGCGGTCCCGAGGCGAAGCAGTGCGAAGCGCTGGACGCGGATTGGATGAGCGAAACCCGGCCCAACCGCAACGCGACCCAATGTACTCGCAGCCGGCCATGACCAAGTCGATCGATGCCTCGGCAAAGTCCTGCCAGGTGCCCCGGCACCGGCGATTGCCGACGCCGGATTCCATGACTTCCCCGCCATTTCCCGCCCTGGTGGGGTAGCGGTGTTATGACCGATCGGGGCGGGGACATGGGGTGAAGGCGCTTGATGGCCCTCGATTTTGGCCGGCATCGTACTCCCGGTTGCCCGCACCCGCCGCATCAGCCGATGCACCGCCGTCGGGCTCACCGCAAAGTGGGCCGCTGCCTGACGGGCCGAACTGCCGGCTTGAATCGCCTGTACCAGCCGCCGACGCAGATCCTGAGACAAGGGTCCCGCCATCCCTGCCGCCTCCACTCAGACAGTGGAAGCTCCAGCGAAACTCGCACTCGTGCAAACATGAATGCTCTAAACCTGGATCGTGAGAGGCTCGATCATCCGCTCAGACCAAGGCGTAGAGCCGGGCCGGGCCGCCGGTCGCACCCTTCACCTTGGCTGCTCCCACCAGGAGCGTGGCACCGGATGCCGGCAGGGCCCCCATCCCCGCCATGCACTCGATGCCCCAGCGGTTGGTCGGCAGCCAGCTACGGTGTACTGCGAAGTCCTTGGACTTGCCGTAGTCTAGAGACAGCGTGTCGACGCCGATGCCGACCACTTGGCGGCCATCTATCAGCATCGCAACGGTGTCGGGATGGAAGCCGGGGAAGTGCATCGCGCCCTCGGAGTCGGCGTTGCGGAACTTGTCGCCGGTGACGTACGCGTCCCAGCCGCTACGCATAGCGATGCAGGCGCCGGCCGGGATCGGCCCGTGCGCGGCCTCCCAGGCCTTGATGTCGTCGGGGGTGACCTGCGTGTCCGCGTCGTCCTGTGCGCGGGCGGCGATGTCGACGACGCAGAGCGGGCAGACCAGGTTGGCGGCCGGGATCAGGTCGACCGTCCAGCCGTTCTCCGAAAAGTGGAACGGCGAATCGATGTGCGTGCCGACATGCTCGTTGAGCGTCCAGATCTTCAAGTTCAGCGTGTCCTTGGCGAGGGTGTAGAGGTCCTTCATCTCGATGCCGGACTTGCCGAAATAGGTCGGGAACTCGGGCGAGATCGTGTGGGTCAGATCGACCACACTGCCGAAGCTGCGGGTCTGCGCGGTCGCGACCGGGGCCGCAAGCATCGTGCCGGCGGCAAGCGCACCGGCACCGATAAAGCCGCGGCGGTTGAGGCCGGACTGGACATGCTGGAGACAACCCGGGACGCACATCGACTCTTCCTCCTTAGCGGCGGCCGAAAGCCACCTTGTGGGCTAGAACTGTCGTCAGCGCCGGTCAAGCGAGTGCACAAGAAACGGCGCCGTCCGTTGTCTATCAGCCGCTCGCGCGCGCGCCCGGCGCCATCAGCCGGGACAGGGTAACCGTCGTCTGGGGGAGCCTGAGGAAGCCACTCCTTTGCAGAACCAGGCGGTGCGTATCAATCTTCGCATCCAGCCGGATGGAACCGTCCAGAGTGTTATGCCAGTTGAGCGGGCAACTGGAGACTGAACCGGTTCCGATGCTGCGTCGGTATCCGAGGTTATGGCGGAAGGGGGTATTTGCGACCACCTTCGACCGGCGCAGCCGACGAAGGGAATGGACGATCCCGCTCCGACAACGGCAGCCTGCAGGCTGAGCTGCGCAAGCGGCACGGCCTGGCACAGGGTGGCGAGGTCCTGGTCGAGGACATCGGGGATGCGATCGTGCTGCGAACCCTCGACCAGGTGGTGGCACGCGCCTAGGCTCTCAGCCCCAAGCTGACGGCCGGCAAGACCGGCACCTCGGTCGATGCCTTTCTGGTGGAGCGGGCGCAGGAGGCGGAGGCCGAGTAATGGCGGTAGTGCTCGATGCCTCCGCACTGCTTGCCCTGCTCTTGGATGAGCCGGGGACGGCGAGGGAAGGCCGCCCTTGATGGCACTCTCATGACGGCGGTGAACCTGGCGGAGATCGTCAGCCACTACGCCAAGCTCGGCGCGACACGCGCTGAGATCGAGGCCCTGTTGCGCCCTCTGCCGATCCAGGTGATGCCGGTCGATGCCGCCTTGTCCTAGGAGGCCGGTATGCTGCGGCCGCTCACGCTGGTGCGGGGCCTGTCGCTGGGTGATCGCTACTTCCTGGCCCTGGCGAAGCGGGAAGGAGCCGTGGCGCTACCGCAGACCGGCGTTGGCCGGAGATCGCCGAGGCAGCCGGCGTCACCGTCGAACTGATCCGCTGAAGCCACCCTGGTGATCATGACCACCTCCAGCAGGGCCGCGCCCTGGCCGATCCTGCCAGCCGAGATGACTAAGGCTGGCCGGTGCTGGCGGCGATTGCGGACCAGATAAGGGAAGGGGATAGGGACCACATCGCCCTGCTCAAAACGCGGCATAAGCCTTTCGGCCTGCCTCACTGTCCCATTCGGCGAAGGTGACGAACGGATCGTCGACCGGCTGCTTGGTCGGCTTGGTGAAGATCATCCGGTCGTTCTGGATCTCGTAAGTGAGTTCGGCGGCAAGCTTCAGGTCGAGCGCCATTCTTGCGATATCGCCGCTAGGGCGGCTGAAATCGACGTAGAGCGCCGATTCTTCTGCATGGGTGTTTTCCGTGCTTCGTGATGAATCATACTTCCAGGAGCCTCCAGGGCTCTGGAAAGGCCATTCAACGTAAAGCCATGGCTTGCTGGCTCGTATGCTGAGGCGTGTTGTATTGACGCGCCAGATGGGGGCCTCCCACGCGACAGCGGCGCTCACATCGCCGTTCTCCGCGGTCAAAGGTGGCGTCGCTACGAGATCCAGATGAGCCAGCACCCGGAGACATCTTGGAGATCGCCACCGACAAGGACCTGGAAGAACCGAAGGCTGGAGTCGATGTTGTCAGCAGCCAGCTTCCCAGGAGAAATCACAGCCGGCAGATGGATTTTCCAAGGTGCCTCGCCTGAGCGAAGCGAAGGCGAGGCATCCGGCGAGCAGAGCGAGCCGCCAACCTTCTGACTTGATTCATCGAGCCGAAAAATTTCTTCCGTAGAGGTAAGAAACGATCTCCAGCAGATCGCTTAATACACTAGATTTGGTGGTTTGAAATGGTTCTTTCTTCTCTTTCTTAAGAGTAAGAAGGGTTCAGATTTCGCTAACGCTAGTTATACGTAAAATTTCCATTTTGTCAACAGACCAAACGCAGGTCCCGCTGGAAGACTACTCGTCACCGGTTCGATCTGCCAATGGCCGGGTACGCGATGTGCCTTTTCGATCGGCCGGAGTCGTCGCTGGCAGGAATACTCTCAGATCGAAGTCGTCGACCGGGATATGGCATTCTTCGTCTCGATCCTCTTGAGCCTGTCTTTGCGAGACACCCATGGTTTCGCCAGGGTACGATAGCAGCAAGACGTTCATCAAAAGTCGATAGGTTGGTACTTGAACAATGCCGATCGAATGCTTAGATCCCGATAGTTGAGTGCGTTTGCCGCACTCGGCACCTTTCCGTGGTCGGTCGAAGACAGCAGCGCGGAAAAGGGAATCAGGACTGTGGGGCAGCGATCATCCACCTGAAGGGCACTGCGAAAGCTCGAAGCCCATGGGTCGCCGGCGGGTCGTATTTCCGTCGAGAAGTAGCGAGTGAGTATCTCGGCTGTACGAGGCTAAGAGATGCGTCCGACGTGACGGAGAGACCGATCGCGCCAGGACTGGCAGCCAGCTCTTCTGGAGAAAATCCAGTAGGGCTGGCCTAGCTATGTCCTCAGTTCAAGAGAGCCCATTGAAAAGAACAAAATCAAAGATTTTGTTCTTATGAGTCATAACTATATGCTTCTTACAGAATGTAATCCTATTATGGAGAATTTGTTGAAATATGGATCATTCAAATGATCGATTTTCTTCTTGCTAAGGGCAAGCAACTCTATTGATGTATTATATGTTTTGCTGACCTCAAAGCTAATATTGTAATCATACAGCAAGAAACACCAGCTGACTATTCAGTGGAAAGTTTCTAACCCTCAGTGACTTTCGGCAAAGCCGCCGGTGATTTACGCGACGCCCCCCAGCATGATACAGCTCACGGCCGCCTAGACCACCGCTACGCCTGACGCTGGCGATGAAGAGGGACCCCTACACGCTCCTCTGCGCACTTTCACCAGCCATCGCGCGAACGGGCTGACATCCGGACCATCCATCCAAACCAACTCCAGACGACGCACGGTCGATGTGGGCATCTTCAACCATCCCTTGTGCACCGACAATGTAATTCACGCCGATAGCGAAAATGTAGGTCAGGAGGATCCGGCCTGATGTGACCTGCTCCCCTGGGGGCCCCTCGCTCTTTGTGAGAGACCACAGCCGTTATGGCGGCTCGGTGGCTGCGAGGGGAGCAGGCAAGCGGCGGAGCTGGTCGGGGTTGCGCAGCCGCTTGCCCATGGCCGGCGGCGGCAGGCCGCCATGGGTCGAGTGGGGTTGAACGTGGTTGTAGTCGTACTGCCATGCCGCAAGCAGCCGGCGGGCATGGCCGAGACTGTCGAACACCTGCTCGTTCAGGAACTCGTCATGCATCCGGCCGATGACGCTTTCGGCGAAGGCGTTCTGCTGCGGCTTACCAAGTGCGATGTAGTGCAAAGCCACGGCGCTTTGGTTGGCCCAGTGTAAACTAGGCCTGGGAGGTCATCTCCGGCCCGTTGTCGCTCACGATCAGCCGTGGCGAACCGCGCCAGGTGATCAGGACGTCGAGTTCGCGGGCCAGCCGCGCCCCAAGACTCAAGGTATCACGATTGCAGCCAGACACTCGCGGCTGAGATCGTCGACGATCACCAGGATGCGGAAGCGGCGGCCTTGCTCTAGGCGGTCCGAGGAAAAGTTTAAAGACCAGCGATCATTAAGTGCCTAAAGCGCGGTCGTGGGCTCTCGGGTGCCAGCGGATGGGCCAAGCCCTCCTCGCGGTAGAGCCGGTAGAGCTTCTTGTGGTTCAAGCACATGCCCTCCCGTTCGAGCAGCACCCCAAGGCGGCGCCGCTCGCCGACGAGCTCGTGTAGTCGCTGGCGCAGCTTTGGCGCATCGGGCGCCACCCTCCGCCGCACTGTCTTCGAATTGACCATCACCAGCCCACAGGCACGCCGCTGCGAGAAGCCGCACTCGGCGATCAGCCGCAGCGCCGCCTCCCACCGCGCTGCAGGCAGTATCAGTTTTCGTATGAGATCCTTGAACGCGGCATTGTCGAGCATGACGTCGCCAGAAGCCGCTTCAGCTTCCCCTTCTCGTCCTCCAGCGCCCTGAGCCGCTTGGCTTTCGAGACCTCGAGCCCATCGAAGCGTGCCTTCCACTTGTAGAACGTGGTGCCGCCGATCCCGTGCTTGCGACACATCTCAGCCGTCGACGCTCCAGCCTCCTGCTTCCGCAGGATCCCAATGATCCGCTCCTCGCTGAACCGGCTCTTGCGCATCGTCCGTCCCTTCATGACGGACGCTCATTTCACATCGGGAGCTTTAGGGGTGCACGCCCGAGGCAGGAAGCGATGCGGCAGCATCGCCACGCCCATCCAGATCGGATCAGGCAGAAGATGGTCTCCGCCCTAGCTCGACGGAGCTGCGTCGGCCGCCTGCAGACGCACAGTGGTATTGGAAGAAACGGCTCCGACGCCGTCCATCCGGCGTCACTGAGGCCGGGAGGATAAAGGTCAGGCAGGCACGATGCTCTCCAGCGAGAACATGCCTAATCGATGGAAGAAGGGGATCCGGCAGCGACTTTAAATATAATCAATCTGACCGTTCCGATTGAGATTTTTACATTCTATGCATCCCATATCTATTATATTCATCATAAGACAAATTACCTTATCATGAATATAAATCTATGAGCTTGCCAATTGGGCGTTCGCTGGGGCGAGATAAGAATTGCCTATCCACGATTGCACATCAAAGACCATCATTCACCTCAAGTGAATATCTTGCACTATAGTTGATGAACTTGTCTATAAAGACAAAATCCTATTTGTATAGTTGAAATGATAAATACAAAGCTAACTCATATTGACATAGATATTTTATCATTATACGGAGTGTCTATGCAGAGATCAGTGATGGCTGATCTTATGGCAATGTCTAATTAAGGGGTGCTTGGATATGCATTTCAAACAGAAAAAAGTCGCTTATAACCCTAGAGAAATCGAGGTGGACAGAAAATATCCAAATGATTTGTCGCCTATGCGCTGGATGACGCATTCTATTCCATCTAGAATGCAAATGAATACTGAGGAAGATTGCATCAGTGAGCGGGGCCTCCATGTTGGGATCAGATCAGAATCTGTTAACCAACAGCCTAAGAAGCCATTTTTCGCCTTAGAAAGAGAAGCAACAGCAGTTCCTCTTAAAGCGCCTGTCGATCGCGTCGGGCAACATGTTCATACTGAGCCGCGCTCTGAGGCGCCAAGCAAGAGCGTGCCTAGCAGCAACAGCCCGGGAGATGACTTGGCCGAGTTGTCCAACATGAATTTCAAGCCGTTCGATCAGGCAGTCGCCTTGATGCTCTGCGCACGAGGCTGCTCGATCGATGCTGTCGCAGGATTTCAGCAATGTTCTCCCGTAACAATAGAGCGGCTTTGCGAAATCGCGGAGGTAACTCCAGCGAATGAGATCACCGATATTATGGACATCGTAAACAATCTGGAGCAAGCAGATCATTTTTCATTGTATTTCCTGCGCCACAGATATGGCTCAACAAAAGCTAAAAGAACCTGCAGTAGAGCAAGATCAAAAGTAAAGAACATAATGAACTTAGTAAATTCATCAAGGATCAATAATATAAAATGGACGGTATAGATTGCTGCAGGTCTGTATTTTGCTGTAACTGGCCTTCGAAGCTGAATCTACCTGTTGAGGCGATATAGCAAAACGCTCAAGACTATCCTTTTGCCCTCTTTGTCTTGTTGACTGGAGCTATTCCAGGCTGCGGATAGGGAGGGTGAGCGACATCACAGGCGTCGCGGCGGGTGATGACAAAGGACCGATCGAGAAAGATTGCACCGACGGATGTAAAATATCTAAATGAATTGATGAACTCTGACTGTTCTCCGAGGATTGCTCAATTACTTCAACAAAGATACTGAAAAATACCACCAGCACGCGATGAGCAGCGGTCTCGCTTTACAGTGGGTGGGTGAGCCGATGATCTAGCCTCAATTATTCACCGGGGTGAATAACGCGGCCGGAGCGGGACGGCGATAGACGTGCGGAGCCGTGGCGCCGGCGGCGCGATCATCGGGGCTGGCCGGTTGCGAGGAATCCGCTCCGTCGGGGCACACCGCCTCGGGGCTCAGGGCGGTCTCGCGGCCCGGATCACGTGCCGTAGCACGAGGGTGACCTCGGCCCCGTCCGGGGTCTTGCCGGTGATTGCCTCGTAGACGTGGATCGGCAGGAAGCAGTACCCGCCGTAGTGGGCGTGGAAGAGCGCGAGCTGCTGGCGGCCGTGGGCCCGGTCCTCGGTGTGGTCGATGTCGAGCACGATCCGGCGCGGCACCTGCTCGAAGCTGTCGCAGAACAGCTCGACCATGGCGGCCATCATGCGCTTGAGGGCCGTGATCGTCGGCTGGTTCTCCAGCCGGCACATGGTCGGTTGGGAGCATAGATCCGCCCCGCTCTCGGGCGGTCGGCCCAGCGCCATCTTGAACGCTGGATCACGACGTAGCGCATCGCAGTCGTTGGCGTCCGGGGAGCCGGCCGCGATCAGCAGCACCCGGAAGCGGATCATGTCGAGGAGCGTGTGGCGCACCCGTTCCGGGGAGCGCGGGTCGGTCAGGCAGCGGGCCAGACGCTCAGCGATCCCGAGCCGGCGCTCGATGTCCGCCAGCACGAGCACGCCCGCGTCGGAGGTAAGGCGGCCGCCGTCGAAGGCAATTTGTACGCCTTTGCCGGCGATCGGTGACGAAGCGGACAGGACCAATGCACCCTCCGTCAAGGCCACCGCCGGGCGATCGGTCGTGTCGGCCCGGCGCGGCCTGGGATAGACTGCTGCCATGGAGGCGAGCGCCCGGGGGATGACGGTGGATGTCGGGGCTTGGCTACGCGGCCTTGGTCTAGGCCAGTACGAACCGGCGTTCCGCGACAACGACGTGGGCGCCGACCTGCTGCCGACCCTAACCGCGGACGACCTGCGCGAGCTCGGCGTCAGCTCGCTCGGGCACCGCAAGCGGCTCCTGGCCGCGATCGCCGCCCTCGGTCCGCCGGTCAGCCTAGAACCATCGGTGGCACCTCCGGCGCCCTCGACGCTGCCGACCTCGACGGAATCGCAAGCCGAGCGACGACAGCTCACGGTGATGTTCGTCGACCTGGTCGGCTCGACCGAGCTCAGCCGCCGCCTCGATCCCGAGGAGATGCGCGACATCATCCGTGCCTACCAGGACGCCGTCGCGGGCGCGGTCGCCCGTTTCGAGGGGCACGTCGCCAAGTTCATGGGCGACGGCGTGCTCGCCTACTTCGGCTGGCCCCGGGCGCACGAGGACGAGGCCGAGCGCGCGGTCCTAGCGGCGCTCGCCGTCGTAGGGGCCGTCGGCCAGCTCGGCCCCCGTGCGGGTGCGCTCCTGGCCTGCCGGGTCGGGATCGCGACCGGGCTGGTCGTCGTCGGCGACTTGATCGGCGAGGGGGCCGCGCGAGAGCAGGCCGTGGTCGGCGAGACCCCGAACCTCGCCGCACGGCTGCAAGGGGTGGCCGGGCCGGGTCGGGTGCTCGTGGCCGGGACGACGCGGCGCCTGCTCGGCGGCCTCTTCGCGCTGGAGCCGCTCGCGGTTGGGCCGCTCAAGGGCTTCGGGGGCGAGGTGGAGGCCTTCCGCGTCCTCGGCGAGGACCGGGTCGAAGACCGCTTCGAGGCTCTTCGTGGCACGGACCGGGCCCCGCTCGTCGGCCGCGACCACGAGCTCGCCCTCCTGCTCGATCGGTGGGAGCGGGCCAGGGAGGGGGAAGGCCAAGTCGTCATGCTCTGTGGCGAGCCGGGCATCGGCAAGTCCCGCCTGGTCTCGGCGCTGCGCCACCGGCTCCGGGACGAGCCGCACACCGTCCTGCGCTACCAGGCCTCCCCGCACCACCCGAACAGCGCGCTCTGGCCGGTCGCCGAGCAGCTTGAGCGCGCGGCGGGGATCGAGCGGGAGGACCCGCCAGCGGCCAACCTGGACAGGTTGGAGGCCCTGCTCCGCGAGGCCGCACCGGAGGTGGCGGCCTCGGCCCCGATCCTCACCGAGCTGCTCGGGCTGCCGGACCTCGGGCGCTACTCGACCCGCGAGCCGAGCCCGCAACAACGCAAGAGCGAGACGTTCGGGGCCTTGCTCGCGCAGCTCGACGGCCTCGCGGCGCGCCGCCCGGTTCTGATCGTCTTGGAGGACGCGCACTGGCTCGACCCGACATCCCGCGAGCTGTTCGACATGGTGGTCGGGCGGGTGCAGCGGCTGCGGGCGCTGCTCGTCGTCACCTTCCGGCCCGAGCTCGCGCCGCCTTGGGAGGGCCACCCGCATGCGACGCTGCTGACGCTGGGCAGGCTGGGGACGCGGCAGGTGTTAGCGATCGCTGAGCGGGTGGCGAGGGGATGGAGGCTGCCGGACGAGGTGCTCGGGCGGATCCTGGCCAAGTCGGAAGGGGTGCCGCTGTTCGTCGAGGAGCTGACCAAGACCGTCCTCGAAGCGGGGCTTCTCGATGACGTCGGTGACGGGCCTGCGCCGGCAGGACCGTCGTCGGCCCTCGAGGTCCCAGCGACGCTGCAAGACTCGCTCATGGCGCGGCTGGATCGCATGGCCCCGGTCAAGGAGGTGGCGCAGACCGCCGCCGCGATCGGGCGAGAGTTCGGCTACGCGCTCCTGGCCGCCGTTTCGACCCTGCCCCCGCCGGAACTGGGACGGGCTCTCGACCAGCTCGTCGCCGGCGAGCTGCTGTTCGTCCGGGGCACGCCGCCCGAGGCCAGCTACGCCTTCAAGCACGCCCTCCTCCGTGACGCGGCGTACGAGAGCTTGCTGAAGAGCAGTCGGGCGAGGCTACACGGCCGCATCGCGGCGGCGTTGCAGGAGCGTCGCTCCCTCGGGTCGGAGCCGGAGGTCCTCGCCCACCATCTCACCCTCGCCGAGCGGTACGAGGCCGCCACGGACTACTGGCTCCAGGCGGGCGTGCGGGCGAGCGACCGGTCGGCCTACGTCGAGGCGGCGAACAGCCTGGCAAACGGGCTCCTCACCGTCGCCCGCGTCGGCGACCCCCGGACCAGGCTCGAGATGGAGCTGCGGATTCGGGGCCTGCTGGTGAGTGCGTTGCGGGCCACGAAGGGGCACGCTGCCGCGGAGCTCGAGGACACCTTAAGGCGGAGCCTGCACCTGGCCACGGAGCTGGACAACCCTGTCGAGGTCTCCCACGCCCTGAACGGCCTCTCGCTGGTGCACGTCAACCGTGGGGACCTGCAACAGGCGCGCATGCACGCGGAGGAGGCGCTCCGGCGAGCGGACCTGGGTGGCGACCGGCCCTGCCAGATACTCGCACACCGCACCATGGGGACGGCGCTGCTGCTGGCCGGCGAGTTCGCCTCGGCCCGCCGCGAGCTGGAGCGGACCGTCGAGCTCTACCGGCCGGAGCAGGACCGCACCCTGCTCCAGCGGTACGCGTTCGACCCGTTGGTGGCGGCACTGGGCTTCCTGGAGTGGATCTGCTGGATCCTCGGCTACCCGGACACGGCGCGCCGCCACCTCCGGAGGAGCGGCGAGCACGCGGAACGGCTCGGCCACGGCTACAGCGTGATCTACCACCACACGACGGCGGCGCTCCTGCACCTGATGCTGCGCGACCCCGCGAGCACGCGGACGCACGCCGGCACCGTCATCGAGCTCTCGGAAGAGCAGCGCCTGCCGTACTTCGCCTCGATTGCGAAGTGCTGCGACGGCTGGGCGCGGGCGACGGCCGGCGACGGGGAGGTGGGCATGGCACGGATCCGGGAGGGCCTCGCGGCCCGGCAGGCGGTCCCGTGGGAGCCGTTCATGCTCGCGTGCATGGCGGACGCGCTCCTGACTGCTGGCCGCGGGGATGAGGCGATGACTCGCCTCGCAGAGGCCGCCGATCTGGTCGAGCGGACCGGCTCGCGGTGGTGGGAGGTGGAGCTGCACCGCCTGCAGGGCCTGTGCTGGCTCACGCGGCCGACACCCGATGCCGATCAGGCGGAGGCGGGCTTGCGAAGGGCGCTCGACGTGGCCCGGTCGCAAGGAGCGAGGTCTTGGGAGCTACGGGCGGCCATCAGCCTCGCGCGGCTATGGGGCGAGCAAGGCAAGCCGGCGCAGGCGCGGGAGCTGCTGGCGCCCCTCCACGCCTGCTTCACCGAAGGGCTCGACACCCGCGATCTGCAGGACGCGCGGACGCTCCTCGACGAGCTGCAATGATTTCATCGTGAGCGGCACGACATGGGCCGCTGCTCTGCCGATCAGATCGCGCAGGACTCACTCTCATGAATTATCCGGGCTAGCAGAGCCCAACTCTACGGGCTGTCGGCAAGGCCTTGTTTGAACGCGATCACAAGACCATTCGCCAGAAGCAGAAGCTCACGACTGCCAAACCGGGCTCCCCGAAGGCGAGTGCCAAGCCGCTTCTGGGCCTAGCCTCTGTCTGCCCGCTAATCGAGATTGCTTTCAAGGCGCCTAGCAGCCCCGTAGGCAGCGATTCGACAAATGATAGTATTTCGCATCGGCATGATGATGAAGCGTGCCCACGCGGCTCTATGGCTCTGCAAACATCATGCTGCGGCGATCGTCATGCAGAAGAGAGTGCGCCTGCCATGTTCCTGGAGCGACTGAGGGATGTTCAAGTTGCAAACGAGAGCATCGACCCGAACTTCAAGCATCTGTCTCTCCGAGAACAGCTGCAGGCCCTCGTCGAAGAGGTTCCGCATCCCGGATGATCTCAATCCAGTGACCCAGGCCCCTCTTCGCCGTGACCTCTATTTGGGAAACGGCACCATGATGGTCGCATCCTTACTCGTTGCTCTGCTGCAGATGCAGATAAGGCTGATCTCTCGGCCTGGCCAGGACATACAGAATGTTCGTCCCCTTCCTGCCTCTCGATGCGCCTGATCGATAAGGGGTGGGTAGCGAGCCGGGAAAGGCTCGGGATCTGGGTTTGTCCGCCAGGTAAAGAGCTATGGGCTTCTCGGGAGGCAGATCGGAACATCGGAGCCAAGGACGCGTCAGATACCTGCGCCATCGAGGGCAACGGCAGCGCGAGGGGCGACGGATCTATCGCGTGTCCCGGAACAATCGCTTCCACGGCCGCACCAGGATCGACACCGTCAACGTGAGAGCCTGGATCTGCTCAATGAGTGAGGCACAGACGGTGGCGCGGCGGCAATGAGTGGCTTGAAACGAACACCATTGTTGTTGTTGCGGGCTTTGCCGCAGCCAAAGCATGCCTCCCATAGAAAAAAAGCCTCCATGCTCGTTAAGAGAAGGACGGCTCTTTCCTCCTGGAGAAGTTCGTAGTTCCCCAATATCCAGGTGATGACGCGGCTGATCAGATAATGATCAAATGCGTATCACAATGCCGAAAACTCTTATCAGATCGTTATAATTGCTAGCAGTTATTGATCTTTGATATGAGAAGTTTTCCAATCCGAATGGATTAGATTGATCACCAGTTTTTAGAAAGAATTACGCTATTTCAGATAGTTAGATCTCGCTAAATGATCAGACCGTCCTCATGGAGGTCTGATCTGAGGGTATATCCTCTTCTTGCTTGGTCTCTTTGCGTGCAAGCGGCTCATTCCAGAGGGATCTTTCTTTCATGCTTTTGCGCCTATTGTCGGTATCCAGGCAAGATAGCTCGATTACGGTCCCGTTGATCGTCTCTCGTTGATCGAGCCATCCAAGCCTGATAGGCGAGCGGTCCGTTCCAGATCATTTGCTTAGATCAACCAGAAACAAGATCCAGCTGGTGAGCAGGATGAAGGCTAGCAGTCCGCCAAAGACCATCTGCAGCAGTTTTGTTTGCGATTTAACGCGCTCTGTTTGTTCATTGATCTTGTCGATCTCCAGCTCTTTTTTAAGCATCGTGATCGCATGATCTAGCTGCCACCGCATGATCGGCTGATTTCTATCTTCCTGTATCATCTGATGCCTCCTGAGATCGCCCACATAAGAGACTGTACGATTGGCTGCCGCCGCAGAAGAACCAGCATTCTGCACGTCATCGCCATGTAACAGATAGCGCTCGGCTAAAGCTTCCTTACAGCCAAATGTCGAAAAAGAACCCAATGCAGACATTCTTATATCAGATTCCGCTTTTGCGCAGGAGATCATCAAAGAACGCAGAAGTTGACATTCTCTTGATTGCCATTTGCTTCTTGATTTCTGCTATGCGCTCAATTTCGATTTCAAAGCACATATTAGCCGTTGCTTTATCCTGAAGCTGTTTAGTTCTTGGGTGCATCCGTAGTTTCTTATTCATATACATTTTTGCTTCATTCAAGTCATCTTCTGCATGTTGTAGCAATGTCTTCTCTGGCTTGCTCATCACCCTAACCCCGTCACTGCCATCGGTTTTGGAGATGACAAGCTGTAGAAGATTAGATCTAGACAGTCCAGACCATATAATGGCATAAAAAATTTCCATTTAAGAGTTCGACTCGAATCGTAGTAGTGTGGAGTCAGTACTTGCTGATATTAATAATACTTGTAGTTAAGTTAACACGTAAAGAGTCATATTTAATAATGACATTTGACTTTGCATGCATTTGAATTACGGTAACCGTGCATCACCAATAATTCGAATGATCCTCAGATATTTCTCGATATGGTCTGCACATGATGAAGAGCATGTCTGCTATCCACCGCATCGAATTGAACGAGCCGCCGCCATGCTGGTCCATTCCAGCTTGATAAGACACGGCTACCGCAATCGACTGCTGGTCAGGATCGAGATAGCCATTCCAATCTGGAGGCTTGATAGTAGAGGATGAGGATCTGGAAGAATGCGATCCAACCCAGAACAAAAAGGATGATTGATCAGGCCTTAATGTTGCCTAGAGCATTTGCGGTTTAGTTGGCTACATAGCCGGCATTCCTGAGGAGACTGGCGCGAAAGCCCTAGGTCCGTGGTCTGACGACAAGACATGGCGGATTGGCGGTGCCTGCGGCGGATGACGCCTGCTCGACCCATTGTCGGCCAGGTAAGATCGGCCTGTTTGGGATCTCTGGATGTCGATCAGGCGGTGATCTGATTCGCTCTTCTCAGGTTCATGGCGGCACAAAGCAGCCAGAGCTGGCAGCGATTGCGCTCCAGGCCGCGGTAGCGCACCCGGCGATACAGGTAGCGCCGCTTCATGGTGCCGAAGAGCTTCTCGATCTGCCCGCGCAGCGGCGTGATCGCGACGTTCATCCACTTGTGCCAGTCAGGCTGACGCTTGCCTGCCTGCCGGCGGTGCATGATCCGGTCGACGATGCCGATGGCGGCCAGGGCGTCTCGCCGCGTCATCGACTCGTAGGCCTTGTCGGCCAGCACCGCCGCCTCGTCGCCGCAGATAAGGGCATCGGCGGCAGTGCTCTCGCCGATGTCGGCGCTGGTCAGGATCGCCTTGCGGATCAGGTCGCTCCCCTGATCCACCGCTAGGTGCGCCTTATAGCCAAAGAAGCTGCGTTGTCCTCGGCGGGTGAAGCCGGCGGCAGGGTCCCGCTCCGACACCTCACCCTCGCGCATGGGCGGCCGCTTCACGTCGGCTTCCACCAAGGTCGCATCGATCATGGTGCCCGCCTTGATGAAGAGGCCACGCTGTTCCAACTGCCGGTTCAAGGCGTCGAAGACCATCTCCGCCAGACCTGCCTCGGCCAGGTCGATCCGAAAGCGCGACAAGGTGGTTGCGTCCGGCACCGCATCCTCCAGACCCAGGCCACAGAACCGCCGGAAGCTCAGCCGATCGGCCAGGGCTTCTTCGAGATCACGATCAGACAGGCGGTACCACTGTTGGAGGAGCAGGGCCTTGAGCTGCACCAGTGGCGGATAGGCAGGTCGTCCGGTCGGTGCGCGACGCATGGGCTGCAACAACACTTCGATCGGCTGCCAGTCGACCTGTGCCCTGATCCGCTCCAGGCGCTGGTTGCTGCCAAAGGCCGCGGGCAGCAGCGCCTCGACTAGGCTCACCTGACCCACCGCCTTGCGCACCATCGGCCGCTCCCATCCCGCCTCACCAGGATCGAATCACAGCAGCACCGCCAAGGCCAGGGTTTCGCGGCAGTCTCCTGAGGTAGTTGGCGCATTCGGTGGTGCTGAAGGTGGTGAGCAGGTGTCCGATAGTGCTCCAGAGGGTTTCGCGGCTTCGGGCGGTGGCCTGACGCAGGAGCGTCTTGAGCTTGGCGAAGACCTGCTCGATCGGGTTGAGGTCGGGCGTATAGGGCGGCAGGTAGAGGAGGCTGGCGCCGGCAGCGGCGACGGCTTCTCGAATGCCTGCCACCTTGTGCGCGGCGAGATTGTCCATCACCACCACATCGCCAGGTGTGAGAGCAGGTACGAGTAGTTGCTCGACATAAGCTCGAAAGGTCGAGCCGGTCATGGCCCCGTCCAGGACGAGCGGGGCGACGATGCCGCTGGCGCGCAGGCCGGCGAGGAAGGTGGTGATCTTCCAGTGGCCATGCGGGGCGGCATCAACCAGGCGCCGGCCCTTCGGCCACCAGCCGTAGCGGCTGACCATGTTGGTGCCAGCACTGGTCTCGTCCAGGAACACGAAGCTGGCGGGGTCGAGATAGCGCTGCCAGATCCGCCAGCGGTGGCGATGCCTGGCCACGTCCGGCCGAGCCTGCTCGGCCGCCCTCAGCGTCTTTTTTTGTGCGACAGCCCCAGCCGGCGCAGGGTCGACCAGATCGTCGTAAGGGAGCCCGCCTCAATGCCGCGGCGGACCAACTCGGCCTGGATCTGGGCCAGGGTGATACCCTTGTGCCCGGCCACCAGTTCCCGCAGCAGGTCCTCATGCCCGGCCAGCAACGGCTTGCGGTAGCCGCCGATACTGGCCGGCTGGGTGCTCCCGGTTGCCCGCACCCGCCGCATCAGCCGATGCACCGCCGTCGGGCTCACCTTAAAGCGGGCCGCCGCCTGTCGGGCTGAACTGCCGGCCTCAATCGCCTGCACCAGCCGCAAACGCAGATCCTGGGAAAAGGGTGCCGCCATCGCTGCCGCCTCCACTCAGATAGTAGAAGCTCCAGCCAAACCAGCACTCGCGCAAACCGAAAATGCTCTAGGTGTGCGGTCCCGAAATGAGGTGGTGCGGGTTGATCTTGAAGATGGAGGGCTCAGTCGTCCAAGCATCGCAGATCACCTGGAAGGGTGTCCGCCATCGCAGTGCCTTGAGGTGCTTGGCGAAGTTATAGGCGGTGACGAAGGCCAAGACGTGGGCCTGGAGTGCCGTGAGGTCTGGGTAGTGGAAGGCTTTGATGGTGGCGTCCTTGACCGTCCGGTTCATCCGCTCGGCTTGGCCATTCGTCCAAGGGTGATAGGGCCTGGTGAGCTTGTGGGTAATTCCGTGCTTGCTGCAGACGCGGTCGAAGATGTGACCGCCGAAGAGAGCCTCGATCTCGGGATAGCGGCCACGGTTCTTGGGCAGATCGGCAAAGGCCATGCCGTTGTCGGTCAGGACGGTATGGATCCGATAAGGGAAGACCTCGACCACCTCGTTTAGGAAGGCGGCGCCGTTCGCTTTGGTATTGGCATCCAGGAAGGCGACGTGGGCGAACTTCGAGACGCGGTCGATTGCCAGGAACATGAAGAGCTTGCCCTGGGCCAAGCGCAGCTCGCAGACGTCGATGTGGACGTAGCCGATCCTGGTCTCGGTAAAGCGCTTGCGCTGCGAGGCCTTCTCCTCGCCTTGGGGCAAGCGGGAGATGCCGTGGCGCACGAGGCATCGGTGCAGGGCGCTGCGCGAGAGCTTGGGGATCGTCTCCCGCAAGCAGCCCAGCACGTCATCGAGCGGCAGAAGGGTACGCCGCCGGAACTCTATAATGATTGCCTCCTCGGCCTCGGTCAGGACGGAGCTGCGCGGCCGGGATGGTCCCATCTGCTGATCGGCGGTCGTGGTCCGATGGCGCCACTTGGCAACGGTTTTGGGATTCAGCCCGTAGCGCGTGGCGAGGCTGCGGGTCGTCTCTTGCGACGCTTGGAGTTCGGCTCGAACTCGCGGCGTCGTTCTGGCTGAACCATGAAGACTTGGTGCCATAGCGCGTCCTCCCCCTCACGCGACAGTGCACCACGACACTCCGAGACCGAACACCTAGCCTGGGCAGCCGCCCGAGCGGCGCTGGTATGGTATCGAACTCCGACGGCAGCACTTCCACGTCGGCGGGCCGAGCGAGGCAGTCGGCGCCATCAACGCATGCCCTAGCGAGGATCTTGACGTCTCCGTCTCCACCGCCGTCTCAGATCGCTTCGTACCCTCCCATGACAAGCTGCTGCCGGCGAGGCAGCGCACGTCGTCGACAAACTGCTCTACCACCACGCGAACCTCGGCATCGTGGGCCACCACAAGCGACGGCGGCGTGAGTGGCCAAGTCTTCGCCTTGTACCATCTCCTCGGCTTTCGCTTCGTGTCATGTATCCTGAACCTGGCCGACCAGCACCTCGTCACCAGGGTGGCCCGACGCAAACGATGATGCTGCGTCTTGTGGCGCGGGCAGCACACACCTCGATCCAAGGCTCCAGCACCTCCCACTTCGTATCACTCCGTGCGCCCGTCATTGGCCATCGTGCCTGCTGCTCATGCCACAGATGGGAAGAATGATTAGGAGCTAAGCCATGATTCGTTCTAGACGTTTCTTTCGTTTCTGCCAGTCAGGTAGCACTCGATCCAGAAGCTCAAAAAACTGTGGACCGTGATGTGGCTCGGCGATGTGGCAGAGTTCATGGGTAATGACGTAGTCGATTGCATCGATGGGCGCCCCGATGAGCCGTCGGTTGAGCAGCAACCTGCCTGCTGACGACATTGACCCCCATCGCTGTTGCAGCTGTCGGATGATCAGCCCCTGAGGACGATATTTCTGGGGTTCAGAAAACCGGAGTAGATTGATCTCCAAGCGCTCGACGAACTTCAACTGAGCGCGTTGGCGATACCACTGCTCCACGAGCTCGCGCGTGACATCGATCCTGCTGGGTTTGTGGCTTTGCACGACAATGAAGCCACGGACGAGCTTCACCATAGCCTGCACATGAGGCACCACCTTCAGCCGGTACTGTCGGCCGAGATACAGATGGGTTTCGCCGGCGACATACTTCCGCTCGGGTGTTCGAGGAAGATACTGAGCAAAGAAGCGCTGTTGGCGCCGCACCCATGCAGCGCGTTTGCGTACTCTCTGCTCGATCACGGCAAGTGGAGCGTCTTGCGGCGCAGCGACGACAACCGTAGCGTCAGGCTCCACCGCGATCTCAAGCGTTGTCCGCTCACGGCGCACAACCATGAAATCGATGGTGTGCTCGCCGTACTGAACGCTATGGTGCTCGATCATCCGGGGAACCGTGCGCGGGCAAGATCCATGATCTTGCTCTCAAGATCATCCATCGTCTCGACCGGCAGCTCGAGGCCCTTCTCGTCTCGCAGGACGTCAAAGAAATAGTCGTCGATGGCGTTTCGCATGTTGTTCTGGGCAATGTCATTGGACCATACATCGACAATGTGGTGGCTCTTGATGATATCGATGATATCGATCGCAATGATGGCAGTATCATTCTTGCTGTTAGGCTCGCCATCAGATCTCAAGAGCACGCCGTCGAGTATGCCGAAGAAGGCTTGACCATCTTCATTGCCCTTTATGGGATCAGGGATGTCACGACCATGATCTTTACGTGCGACCTTGTTGGCCAAGTCGACCACGATGTTCAGGTATTCCCGCTCCGACAGGCGCTTGGCACGATACTCGGAGATCGTCTCCTCCAGCAGTTCAGAAAAGCGGCGATAGAAGGTAGGGTCTTCGTCCATCCTCTCCGTGATGGCTCGACGAGTGGCGCTCGCGATCCGGTCCGCCTTCGAGGCTTCCGAAACGCTGGCCTCCTCAACGACTGCCTGGAGTGAGTCCTGGTCGTTGATGTTGACGATGCCGATGATGATCTCGGCCGGCATGGCGACCACGTGATCATCGAGAAGCTTCTGGATCTTCGGCTCGAACTCCTTGACGTCGACCGTTTCCTGGTAGCGCAGCTGGACCGAGCGCTTCAGTTCCGAGAATTGCTTCCAGTCGCGCTTCAGGGTGTCGACCTTAGCCTCGTCGAATACGTCGAGAAGCTTGTCGGAGGACAAGGATATGTGCAGGCACCGGCTGAAGATCCTGAGCCGTTCATAGAAGTCCTGCCGGATGGCTTCGTCGGCCAGGAACTGCTCGAACTGCTCCATGTCCTTCTTGTTCTTGACCGGCTTGAACAGATCCCAGAGCTGGCCATGCAGTTGGGGTAGCCTGCGGATTTCCTCGCGCACGTCGTGAACGGTGCCGGTCAGATCGGTATCGTCGAAATCTTCAAAGGCGCTGTAGGTCGTAAGAGCCGAGTCAAGCTCGCCCAGCAGGCCCTCATAGTCGATGATAAAGCCGAAATGTTTCTCGATGCCGTCCTCTTCATAGAGCCGGTTCACGCGCGCGATCGCCTGCAGGAGATTGTGCTCGCGTAATGGCTTGCAGACATAGAGGACCGTGTTCCGCGGTGCATCAAACCCCGTCAGCAACTTCGACACGACGATCAGGATCTCCGGGTCGCCGGATCCTTTGAATGCGTCGATGATCTGACGGTTGTACTCGTCCTCTGTCTTGTAGCGGGCCATCATGCGCGCCCAGAAGCCACGCACGAGATCCTTCGACTCCTTGTCGACCTCCTCGTTGCCCTCATTGTCGTCAGGTAGCGAGATGACGATCTCGCTGGTGACGTGCCCGATCTCGTCCAGCACTTCCTTGAAGCGGACGGCAGCTGCCTTGGAGGGTGCAACGAGCTGCGCCTTGAAGCCCGTACCCTGCCAGTGCTGGCGAAAGTGCTCCGAGATGTCGAAAGCCTTGGCGCGGATAGCCTGGCCAGTCTTCGACAGGGCGCCCGTGCGCGAGAACTTGCGCTTCAGGTCGGCTTTCTGGCTCGGCGTCAGACCTTCGCTGATCTTGTCGAACCAGCGATCGATCACATCGCCATTGACCTGCTGCTCGACGAGGCGTCCCTCGTAGAGAAGCGGCACGACAGCCCCATCCGCTACCGCTTCGTTGATGGCATATTTGTGGATCAGCCCGCCGAAGGTGGAAAGCGTGTTCTTCTCCTTCTTCAGCAGCGGCGTGCCGGTGAAGCCGAGATAGCAGGCCTTGGGCAGCAAGCGGCGCATCTTGATGGCGAACTGGCTGTTCCCACCATGGCGGCCGGTCTGCGACCGATGGCTCTCGTCGACCAGAACGAAGATGTTGGCGTCATCGTCCACATCCGCCGTGCCCCTGGCCGCGGTATCGAACTTGTTGATGATGGTGGTGACGAGCGGCACCCTATTGCGGATCAGCTCGATCAGGTGGGCGCCGCTCGTCGCCCGGATGGGCTCCAGGTCACAGGACCTGAACGTATCCTTGATCTGCTTGTCGAGATCGTCGCGGTCGGTGACGATCACGATGCGCGGGTTCGAAATCTCCTGGTCGAGCGCAAGCGAGCGACCGAGCATGACCATCGTGAGGGACTTGCCCGACCCTTGCGTGTGCCAGATCACGCCGCCCTTGCGCGGACCGTCCAGGTTGAACTGCCGGACGCGTTCCACCGCCTTGCGGATGCCGAAGAACTGCTGGTGGCGGGCGACCTTGCGGATGCCGTTGTCGAACACCGTGAAGCGGTGGACCAGGTCCAGCAGGCGTTCAGGTCGGCACAGTGCATGAATCGCCCGGTCCTGCGCCGTGACCGCACGAGGGCCTTCGGCGGCCATTGTCTCGAAATGAGCCCGGGCACCTGCGAAATCGCCTGAAAAGATCGCGTCCGCCTCGGCAGCGGTCAGAGGACGATTGGCCAGCCGGGCAATGTCCTCGTCCCGGTCCTGCTCGTCCCGCCAAGTCTGCCAGAACTGCCCCGGCGTACCGACCGTGGCATAGCGCGCCTCTTGCCGGTTCATCACCATCAAGAGCTGCGCGAAGTGGAACAGCTGGGGGATGTTGTCTTCGTTTTGATAGCCGATCAGCTGACTGCCCGCCTTCTTCAGGCTTTCGGTCGGCCGTTTGTTCTCGATCACCAGGAAGGGGATGCCGTTCACATAGGCCACGATATCGCAGCGCCTGGTCTGGATGCTGGCCGTCCGCTCGACGGATAGTTCGGTGGTGACATGGAAGACGTTGTTTGACGGCGTCCCCCAGTCGACGAAGCGGAAGGAATAAGACTTCGAATCTCCCTGAATGGTCTTGGTAATCGTCGTGCCGAGGATGAGCGTGTCATAGATGTCCTGGTTGGTGCCGCGCAGGCCTTTTTGCCGATCAGGTGTAGGCTTCAGCCGCCGGATCGCCTCATGCGCATCCGCAAGGTCGAAGGCATAGTCGCGCCCGCGATGGGTGAAGCTGTTGATCCGCAGGAGATGGTCGGCCAGCACGTCGTCGAGCACGACATTACGCAGGCGGCCACCACGCAGGTTCACCGCCTCGGCTTGGCTCAGTGGCTTGAAGCCGAGGGCGACGAGAAGCTGGATTGCGGGGATCTGAGATTGATGTTTCTCGGCGGCATCGAACGTCATTATGCAGCCTCCGAGAGAAGACCGGAGAGCGCAGACCGTGCGGCGACGGCGACGATATTGGCCTTGATGATCCGATCAAGCTCGCTGCCGTCCGTGTAACTAGCTGGGGCTACGCAGTGGACTCTGCCATCCTTGATGTATTTTTCGGCCTTGCCACGGGCACCTTTTGTGTGCGGCTTGAACACAGCGACGGAAAGCCCGCCTTGTTCCTTGATCAAGCGGAAGCACGGGATGTCGGTCGAGCCGTCGCCGATGAACACCATGTTCTCGAAGGGAACGAGTCTATCACGCTTTTCAACGAACTGGTTGATCTTGCTGTTATCGCTCAGGTCGAAAGCGCCCTTGTTGATGCGAAAAAGATACTGCGTCTTGGTCGTGTAGTTGACGGCGAGCGCCGGCCAAGCGGCGACACCATTATGATCGAACATGAACTTCGATGCATAGACCTGGGCAAACTTGGAAGCAATTGGTGTACCGGCGAAGATCTCGGCGTTACCCGACGAAACGAGGTAGTGCTCGACGCGCACACCTTGTGCTTTGCCATAGCTGGTGATGCGGTCGAACCAATCCTCAACCCCTTCGAACAGTTGGATGGCCCTACCTCGTGCCTTGAAATCGTCCCGTCGCACTGGAACGCCCGCCGCTGCAGCCTTGCGCAGCATCAGGTTCATGTAGACGAGCACCTCATCGGCCTGATGCTCTCTGGTCAGACGCTTCACCTCCGCCCAGAATGCCGCAGGCTTCATGCCGATGTCGGGCAGGAACTGATGCTCCTGCATATTGCCGTCCGCCAACGTGCCGTCGAAGTCGTAGGCGATCGCCATCTCGATATGCTTTTTGGCCATACGCTTCTCCTTCAGACAGCGACACGCCACTCGCCGGTGAGCAGCCTCTGCATCAGGCCGTGCTTTTGGCGGGTAAGGGTTTCGATTTGCTTTCCGAGCACGGTGATCTCGGCCATGCTGACATCCAAGAGGTTCGCCTGCTTTTCTTGATCTTCGACGGGCGGCAGGAAGACCCTGATCTTGGAGAAGGCGGGGAACTTGAGATTCCACGTGTCACTCGTCAGGCCTTGTGAATAGCGTTCGAAACCGAACACCATTCGGCGCGACTTGAAGAGGTGTGCGGCATACCGGCCTAAGACCCAGTTCGCGGCAGGCGTTACGACCGTGTATGCGGGGCTGATGATGCCGCGAAGAGCCGACAGACCAGAGACGCCCTGCCACATTCGCATCGTGTTGTAGCCAATGTCACCGGGCAGGATGAGCTTGTAATTGGACTTGTCTTCCGTTGAGGTGTCTTTTCGCCCTACATCGTCGCGATTGATTACACCGCCATTCATAGTGATGCTCAGCAGGCGGTCACCTTCCTCACCCAGCTGGTTGCGTTCACGAAAGACGTCGCCCAGTTCGAACTCCCGCCACGTGCTCGGGCGATCATGAAAGGTAGGATGGCAGGGATCGAAAAGCCTTTGGGCAATTGCCTCATAGCGCCGCTCCTTGGCCGCCCGCAGCGCCTCCAGCTTCACAATGGCCTCGTCCCATGTCCGCAGGATTTCGGCGATCTTGTGCTGTTCGGGGAGGGGAGGGATCCTAATTTGAACACCAAGCAGCCGATCCTGCGAGATGTTCTTCATAGTGCTTTGGGTACCCGTCGCCTCGACTTGAATCAGCTTGCGAATGCGGTAGCTTTGTAGATTACTGATCAACCAGTATTGATCTATATTTACTGCAGTACAGATCTCCCACAGGAGATCAGAAAGAAAGATATTTGGCACGTCGCGCTCTACTAGTGCCGTCGCTCCAATAATATCTTCTGAATTTTTACGGCAAAAAACAATTGTTCCTCCAGTTACTGGCGTTCGTAAAAATCTATGTTCGGAGGGCGGAACATATTTGTTTTGGAATGGATTAAAGCGTCCATTCAGGACTGCCCCTGTTTTGAGCACCCCCATTTCAGAGGGAGAGGCTTGTCGGTCCTCGCATTTCACGCTGAAGCCACCGCGTATACATGAAATCACATCATTAAGGGTGCCCAGCTTCCACGTCTTCGGGAGAGTCATTGTTTTTCTCCCTTCTTCAGTTTCGTTGAGGCTTCGGCGATACGTTGCAGTTCCGCCAGATCTCCTCCCTCAGCCGCCGTCACCCGCTCGGCCTCGCGCCGCTTGCTGTCGAAGTCGGCATAGCGGGCATAGGCGATCGTTTCGGCCTGTTTGGCCGAAACGGTGCCGGCATTCCGCAACAGCGGCAGCTCGTTGCTGGTCAGGAAGCTGTTGAGCACGCCGTCCCATTCCGCCAGCCGCATCGTCTGCCGGCGGCGGGCGCGCAGGTCCGCTGTGTCGAGGAACATGGTCACGATCAGGTTCAGTTCTTTGATCTCGGCCTCGCCGAGATAGTTCTTGGCCGTGCCGACATCGCCCTTGCGCACCACTGCACCTTTCCAGGCGGTCAGCCCCATGTTGGGCGCATCCGGGTTAGCGCGGGCGCGGATCAACTCACCTGCCGTGTGGCCGGTTACAGCATAGAGCATCTTGTTCTGGATCTTTGCGTAGAACTCTGCCGCCGCGCGAGATGTTGGATCGTAGTCCTCGCTCAGCGCCAGGATGTCGCGCACCTTCTGATAGAACCTGGCCTCGGACGCCCGGATATCGCGGATACGTTCGAGCAGCTCGTCGAAATAATCGAAGCGCGGGTCCTTGAGGCGGGCGTCGTTCATGACGAAGCCTTTGACCAGGTACTCCTTCAGCGCCGAGCTGGCCCAGCGGCGGAACTGCACTCCGCGCGGCGACCGGACCCGGTAGCCGACGGCCAGGATCATATCGAGGTTATAGTGCTTCAGCCTGCGCTGGACCTGCCGGGCACCCTCGGTGCGAACTTGTAAGAGTTCGTTACAAGTTGCCCCTTCGTCCAGCTCGCTCTCGTCGTAGATCGTACCGATCAGCTGGGTGATGGCCTGTGGCGTGGTCTGGAACAAGTCGGCCATTTGCGCCTGAGTAAGCCAGACGGTCCCGCCGACGGCCCGCAGCTGGATCTCGGCAGCGCCATCCTCGGTCGTATAGAGGATCAGCTCGCCATCAGACATCGACACCCAGCTCCTTCAGGTAGGTCGCCATGCGACCGCGCACGTCGGCAAGCTCGGTCTCGAGCTGGTTGATCTGCTTTTGCAAAGCGGCGACGTCGATCTCCTCCTCCGGTTCAAAGGTATCGACGTAGCGAGGGATGTTCAGGTTGAAGTCGTTTTCGGCGATCTCCGCCGGGCTGGCGCGATGCGAGCACCTGTCGGTCTCGGCCCGGCTCCGGTAGGTCCCGAGCACCTTGGCGATGTGCGCCTCGTCCATCACGTTCTGGGTCTTGCCCGGCGTGAACTCCTTGCTCGCATCGATGAACAGCACGTCCCGACGTGCCTCGTTGGCGCCGCCCTGCTCGCGTGAGCGGTCGAAGACCAGGATCGCGACCGGAATGCCCGTCGTGGTGAAGAGGTTCGCGGGCAGGCCGATCACGGCATCGAGGAGGTTTTCCTCGATCAGCGCCTGGCGGATCCTGCCCTCGGCGCCGCCACGGAACAGCACGCCGTGCGGAACGATGACGGCGACCCGTCCGCTCTGCCGCCTGGCGATCTCGATCATGTGGGTGATGAAGGCGTAGTCGCCCTTCGACTTCGGCGGGATGCCGCGCCAGTAACGCTTGTACTGGTCGCTAGCCGCGTGTTCCGCGCCCCACTTGTCGAGGCTGAAGGGCGGATTCGCCACCACCACATCGAATGTCATCAGGTGGTCGCCCTCGATCAGCATGGGGCTGTTGAGGGTGTCGCACCACTCGATGCGGGCGGCGTCCTTGGAATGCAGAAACATGTTCATGCGTGCGAGCGCCCAGGTCGCACCGTTCACTTCCTGCCCATACAGGGCGAAGTTCTCGGAACCGACCTCCTCGGCCGCACGGATCAGCAGTGAGCCGGAGCCGCAGGCGGGATCGCAGATGGTATCGCCGGGCTTGGGTGCTGCCAGCTTGGCGAGCAGCCGTGATACGGCGGCAGGCGTGTAGAACTCCCCGGCCTTCTTGCCGGCGTCGGATGCGAAACGAGAGATCAGGTAGATGTAGCACTCGCCGATGATGTCCTCGGTTACCCGCGACGGGCGCAGATCGAGGGCGGGCTTGGCGAAGTCCTCGAGCAGGTTCTTGAGACGGCGATTGCGGTCCTTGACCCGACCAAGATTGGCTTCCGAATTGAAGTCGATGTTGCGAAAAACACCTTCAAGCTTGGCGCGGTTCGCATCCTCGATCTTCTCGAGCGCGATATTGATCTGCTCCCCGATATTCGCCTCGTTCCGCTTCCCGTAGAGGTCATAGAAGCTGGCATCCTCGGGCAGGACAAATCGTTCCCGCTCTAGCCTTCGACGGATACGGGCCTCATCGCCGCCAAACTGCTTGCGGTAGGTTTCGACATGATCGTTCCAGAGGTCGGAAATGTACTTCAGGAACAACATCACCAGGATGTAGTCCTTGTATTGACCCGCATCGACTACACCTCGGAATGTATCGCATGCGGCCCAGGCAGTCTGATTGATATGCTGTTGCGTAAGTTTGTCGCTCATGTTTTGCCTTTTCGCTTAATGTTATGGCAACTCATCTTGAGACTTTCGCCAAGGATCAGGCTGGCCAGTTGTCTTCGTTTATCAGCCACAAGGACTGACAGCGCCCGTTCGCGCTCCGCCAGGACATCGATTGCGACGATCCTGCGTTGCGTTTCGATGTTGGGAATGTCGATTTGAAGGTCGTCGAGGCTCGACTTGGGCACCATCCGCATGCTGGTGCCGCGTGCCGCATCGTTGAAATGCCGCTGCGCCGCCGGCTGATTGATCACCCAGGCTAGGTACTCCGGGATCACGACATCCGGCTTCGGGCGCAAGATGATCAAGGGCAGGACCGCAAGCGCCGGCTCGTCAAAGCGTTCGTTGAGTGCGGATGCGGTGCATCGATCACCACGTGAGCGAAAGAGCACGTCCCCGGCACGGACGAAGTAACGATCGGGAAGGTCTGCGAGATCGACCCGCGTCAGGCGATCGGGCTCGATAGCGCCATCAGCCGAAATATCCCGCAGCTGGATGACCGGCACACCACCGTACCGGGCAGGCTCAAGCCTGCTTCGGGCGGTATACCCTGTCTGGATCAAGCAAGTTTCGGTAAGCCGCACGGCATTCTCGCTGTATGTCTTCCTACAGCGCTTAAGTCATATGTTCAGGTCAATCAAGCTAAAAGTTCGCTGTAGTGCTTCCTACAGCACTTCGTTCCTCATTGGGGGCTGGAGGTTGTCGCTACAGGCTCGGACTTCGCGTTGAAGTGGAAGTCTAGCGCCGCGGTCAGGAAGGCAGGCGGGTACCTTTTAGCATCAGGAAAGCGTGCTCGCGCCGGCAGGTGAGCAGGTCGCAGCCGCCATTGGTGATCAGCAGAATCGGCGCATCCCTCGGAAGCACTTGTCGCCTTCCAGCCGGGTGAGGGCTGGCTGGAGCACGGTGCCGCCGCGGCCGCTGACCTCGACCTGGCCCAGCAGGCTTTCGAGCGAGACATAGCCCATGTCGTGCACGCCGGCGTCGCTCCACCAGCTGATAACCAATATCTGGTAGGGATATTATGACATTTGTGGACAAGTAAATTGGTAATCCAGCCTGGACACCCACTCCCTCCTGTGACCGCCCTAGGTGTACGGTCCCGGGATGACGGAGGAAGAAGCGGCTCTAAAGCCGCCCATGTCTCGAACAACATAGTGTTTGGCTTGAATCACTTATTCCAGGCAAACGGATGGAGGCTTCGGGGCCGTCTGGCAGACGGTGCTGTTTAGCCTCCGGCAACGGCTGTTCGGAGACGTTTATGTGGCACACCCGCACAATGATGATCTGCGCGTGAGATCTCCTGGCAGCCTCAGCGATTCCGATTGTCCCCGCCGCCTCCGGCGCGATCATCCTGTCCGCTCCGGTCGCTATAGAACACGAGCGCCATCAGGCCGATCCCGAGCGCGCACGTAATGACAACCCCCAGCGTGAAGGCGATCCAACCATGGGTGCCGAGGTTGCTCCCCTCGAAGGCACCCATGATCCAGACGATGAACATTACAGAAGCGATGAAGCCCACACACCCTAACGGGAAACCCATCATCCGGCGCATTTCGATCTCCTTCCATTCCTTTGTTGCTGCACGCTGATGACGCCGGAGCGCGGTTGACGAGTGCGTGCCGAAGCCGAGATCTGGCGGTTCCTGATCAACCGCTCCGGTGGAGAGCAACGCCGCCCTCCGTCGCCATCAGGTCCATCGGGATGGCGAGCGGCTGCGGATGAATGGTCGGAATCTGCTGACCGCGGTAGCCTACGTTGATCACAAGCGGCTTGATGCTCAGTTTCGCAAGGATGCGACCGGTGTGGCCGCCTCCATAGCTCAATCGGCAGCAGGCATTGTTGAATCTGACGAGCGTCGCCAGCACGAGGTAGGATGACGTCCTCGCCGTCAGCGGCCACTGGGATGTTCCAGATGTCGCGCTCGATACGGTTGCCCTGCTTCCAGGCCCTCGCGATCACGCACCTGGTTCAGGCGAGAACAAGGCCTCTTTGCCCGGCTTGTCCTTCCACTCGTCGGCATCCGGCGGCGGCTCGTCCTTATGGGTAACGTTGGGCCACTGTGCCGCGAAGATGCGATTGCGTTCAATCCAGGCGATCGCGCGGGCGTCACTGTCCGGGACAATCGCCTCCGCCGGGCACTCTGGCTCACAAACACCACAATCGATGCACTCATCCGGATGGATGACGAGCATGTTCTGGCCCACATAGAAGCAATCCACCGGACAGACTTCGACACAGTCCATGTACTTACACTTGATGCAGTTCTCTGTGACGACGTAGGGCATGCGAACCTCAGGGCAATCAGCATTGTGCCGCCTTTGCAGACGCAGCTTCATGTGGTGCGGGTAGTCGGTCGAACAGGCCTGTGCGCAGGCTGCGCGAGATGCGCTCCGCACGCTTCTGTAAGAGACCGGCCACCTCTGGATCGAACACCTCGGTGCAGGCCGCGCCGAAGAGCGCAAGCCAGCGACCGAACATGATCGGTTCCAAGTCCGGAAGGCGCAGGTGGGTCGAGAAGGGGTTGCCGTGGTAGCGGCCGCTGCCCAGCATCACCGAAGACCAGAAGTCCGAGATGCGCGCGAGGTGTGGTGCCCAGTCGGCGTCCGATGTGCCAACGGCGCAGGACCGAGCTGGGGGTCGCGGCGAACTTGATCGTAGAACAGGCCCAGCAGCAGCCGGATGCCCTCCTCCGTGATGGGGTTGGCGCTTGCGGTCGTCCCGCCTTGAGGGGGGGCCACAGCGTCTCCGTGGTCAGAGCGTATGGCTGGTTCCAGGCCAGTACATTGGTTGACAAACCTATCATGCATGACCTGACCGTCCTCCTCGTTTTCGTTTGATGCATCCCGTGCCGGACTCCGGCGGCAGGAACACCTAAAGCACTGTGTTTGCCGCCACCTCTCGCCTCTCGAAAGCCGGCACGGTAAACATATATTCGAGATGAATGTTATACCTTGCTCGGGCAAAAGCAAGATTGTCTGTATATCTTTCCGCATGGCCGAGACTGCGGCCGGGAGCGGAACCGTTGTGCGCCTGACTATCTACGCCGACTATGCACTGCGCATGCTGATGTACCTCTCCGTGAAGGGAGACGATCTCGCGACCATCGCGGAGGTCGCCAACGCCTATGGCATCTCAAAAACGCACCTGAACAAGGTCTCTCACCAGCTCGGGCTGGCCGGCTACGTCGTCACCGCGCGTGGTAAGGGCGGTGGATTGCGGCTTGGCAGACCGGCTCAGGAAATCAGTTTAGGCGATGTCGTGCGGCGCGTTGAGCCGGACATGGCGCTCGCACCGTGCTTTGAACCACTGCACGCCCCCTGCCCGATCGTGCCGGCTTGCGGACTGCGTGGTGCACTTTACGAGGCTCGCCAGGCTTTCCTGGCCGTGCTCGACCGCTACAGCTTAGCTGACCTCGTGCAGCAGCGGGCGGAGCTGGGGGCCCTGCTGCGCACTTAAGATCGAAAGCAGATCACGACGACAAACCGATCGACATGATTGTTGCCAACCGGCCAAACTGGTTGACGTTCTACAGAGGCGGCTATATCGGTTGGTTCTTTGCCGAACCCGGCATCAAGCCGCTCATAACGTAGTCGACGAGTAAAATTAACTTGTTTCATTGCCGCAGCCAGCAAATGCATCGCTCTATGCTAACAGTACTCTTCGAGACATTGGCTTGAACAGCCGGCTTTTCAACGTACACGCCGCTGCGGCAGCATGAACATGCACGATGCATTTCCCTAACCTGGACCCATCGCTCATCCGCGATCTGTCGATCTTTAGGTCGGTGGGGGCGAATGATCTTGAGGCCGTACTGGCGGTTGCGACAGTGCGGCAACTGCCAAAGGGCGTGGCAGCTTTTGAGCAAGGCGCTGCCGCCACTGAGTTCTTCGTCCTGCTCCACGGCCGGCTGAGGGTGATGCATACTACCTCGGATGGACAGCAGATGATCGTGCGCCACGTAAACCCGGGCGAGATCTTCGGTTTGGCCAAGGTCATGCAGCGCACCTCCTATCCAGGCACCGCGTCGGCTATCGTGGATAGCGTGGCGCTAGCTTGGCCTACCTGCCAATGGGAGAAATTCCTCGCCCAAAGTCCGGTGCTCGCTGCCAACGCGCTATCCTTGATCGGGCAGCGGCTGCAGGAGGCTGACGCGCGGCTTCGGGAGCTGGCGACCGAGGAAGTTGAGCGGCGTGTCGCGCACGCGCTGCTGCGATTAGCCAAACAGGCCGGAACGAGGACGGAAGAAGGAGTGCTGATCAATTTCCCGCTGACGCGCCAGGACATCGCCGAGATGACCGGCACCACGTTGCATACCGTCAGCCGGGTGATGTCCCGTTGGGAGGCGCGCGGGCTGGTGGCGAGCGGGCGAAAGCGGGTCGTGCTGCGCGACCCGCACCAACTCCTCATGCTCGCGGAGCAGTTGCCCGAGTAGGATCATCCGAGGCCGGTTCTGGAAAGGAATGGCGCGGCTGGCAGGTGGAGGCGTTAACTGCCTGCAGAAAATTGGTAAGGTCTCTGCCGTGGAGAGCACAGGCTTCCGCAACCGTGTGGAAGTGGCCGATCGGGCAACCAATGCAATGCATCCGGAACCGGATGAAGACTGGGATCACCTCGCGGTGGGTGGACATGAGTTCATCCACGATGGTATCGGCGGTAGCGATCATGTCGATCCCTCCCGTGTGGACGCCTACCTTGACCCTCGATCAGCTACAGGGTTGATGGGGCGCAGCGATCGTGAGGACAGGGCCTCCAAAGGCATCCGGCTCATTTGAGCCTACACCGCTAGAGGTCCTTCCAAGAGGTCGGATCCTGCTGCGGCTGTCCGAGTTCCGATCGCGGCGGCCGTGCCAAGGCATAATGAAGTGGCCGGCTGTGCACCGTTCTCCTGCCATCTTTATCTCAGCCATGGCTCTGCCCTGTCCGTCATTCCAGCAAGTTCCGCCTCACGTTGGTCCCGCTGTCAGCTGTAGTGGATCCTGTTCGGCGGCCTTCCCTTTCCACCCGTCCCGGGAGCGCCGCCCTGTATCAGCTGCCCGCGTTCGGCCGCCCATTGCCCCTCCGGGCGTGACCAATGACGCGGCGTGACGCGACCCGTCAGAAGACGAGCAGAAGGATCGTGATGATCACGCAGGCGATCACCGTCACTGCCCAGATCATCGGCCATGCGGTGCCTTCGTCCTTTTGGACGGACACGGTGTCCATCGGATCAGTTCCCTGCTGATCCGCTCCGTACGTGCTGTCCTTGGCTTCCTTGAGAGCCGGGTTCAACGGCGCACCGTCGGCTTTATCTGCTGCTCTGCCTGAAGGCTTGGTGGTCATCGTCTGCTCCTCACCCGCATTATCGGACGGCTCACGCGATCAGGCGGAGTGGTCGGCGCAGCCTTTGGCAGCCAGCCGCCAGCGCACCATCGCAACGAGGCATGCGCTTCCCGGATCCGGATCGTCACGCATGATCTGGGTGAGCTGCGCCCAATCCTCCTCGTCCGCAAAGCGGCTGAAATCCGCCACTGCGAACCGGACGAAAACGGCCAGGGAGGTGTTCGAGCGGGCAGCCGCCAGCCGCGCACCCTCGGCGAGCTCCGGATCACCCGCCGCGACCCATTTCTCGAACCCGGCCGCGGATCGCCGTGCCGATCCCAGGATGTCTCCCAGCGTCGGCATCAGGCGGCCCCGCCCGTGGCAGGATCTATCACCACGCCCTCGATCTCTGCCGACCCTGCCAGCTCCGCCGTATATAGGGCCGCCGACGTCGCCCAGGCGCGAGCCTCCAGCATGTCGGCGATCCTGTCCTTGACCATTTCGAACGGCAGCGTGTGCCCGGCGATGCGGCGCTGTAGCCGCAGGACGTGCCAGCCGAACCTAGACCGGGCCGGCTCACGGCCAGCCGTACCTTCGGGGAGCGCCTCCAGCGCCTCCTGTACGACCGCGACCAGCTCGCCGCGCCGCACCTGGCCAAGAGAGCCTTCCTGATGGGCCGAGGGGCATTTGGAGAACGCGCGGGCCGCCTCGGCGAACGCTCCGGGATCGTCACCGACCTCGGCCGCGATCGCGCGGGCTTCCGCTTCGGCCGCCGCCCAGGCAGCCGCATCGTCGCCATCCGGCTCGATCAGGATGTGCGATGCCTCGAAAAGCTCCGGGGTACGGAAGCGGTGGACGTGCCCCTCGTAATAGCGCCGGCATTCCTCCGCCCCTACAAGATTCGGTTCGATCTGCCGCTCCAGGAGCGCCCGGATCACGGCATCGTCGAGGGTTTCGCTGCGGCCGGCATCGTCCTCCTCCGGATCGGGCTCGATGCCGAGGCGCCGGGCCTCCTGGAGGAAGAGCTCGCGCACCACGAGCGCCCGGGCGGCCTGGCGCCAGGCCGCCTCGCCGTCGGGAGACGGATGGTGCTGGATCTCCAGTGCGATCGCCTCCGGCTCTATCTCCACGCCGTTGACGGCTACGGCACCGAAGCTGGGTGGTGCCGGCCGCAGCCGCGCATCGGCAGGCGCACCACCGCAGCCGCCGGTTGCACACGCACTCGGCATGACCGGCGTTGGCGTGGCCGGGGAGGGGTGGCGGTCGAGGATGGTCTGCCTGCTCATTGGCCGCTCTCGCTCTGGCCGCGCACCACGGCATCACCCCCGAAGCTCGGCGCCAGGCCCGCAGGCCCGTGGGTCGGCGTCGTGCTGCCTCCCACCTTCAGGCGCGAGCGCACGATCTGGTAGCCCGGCCGGAACAGAAACCAGATCGGGGCGCTCCAGATGTGGACCAGACGAGTGAACGGAGTGATCAGGAACAAGGTGAGGCCCAAGAGGATGTGCAGCTTGTACACGAGGTAAGCATCGACGATCAGGTTGGCCGAGCCGGGATCGAAGGTCAGCATGCCTTGCGCCCATCCCATGAACAGGACCATTTCGCTGCCGTCGAGGTGGTCGATCGTCCAGAACGTGGTCGCCAGGCCGAGGACGAGCTGCAGCCAGAGCAGCACGAGGACGGCGATGTCGCCGATGGAAGAGCTGCGCCGCACCCGCGCGTCGAACAGGCGGCGATGCAGGAGCAGGCTGCAGCCGACAAACGCGGCGATGCCCGCGATCCCACCCACCACCAAGGCGGTCAGCTGCTTGAAGCCATGGGCGACACCGAAGAAGTCGAAGACGCCGATGGGCGTCAGGAGTCCGACGAAATGGCCAAACAACAAGACCAGAATCCCCAGGTGGAACAGATTGGACCCCAGGATCATCTGCCTACGGCGCAGGAACTGCGACGATTGAGAGCGCCAGGAGTACTGGCCCTTGTCGAAGCGCAGGATGCTTCCGACGACGAGGACGATGACCGCCAGGTACGGATACCAGCCGAACAGCAGATAGTTCGTGAACTCGCGCATCACGTCCTCCGTCAGCTCTTGATCACTGCCTGGACGGCACGGCGTGCCGCCCTGATCTTCGCAACCACCCCGGTCGGCCCACCATGGTCCGGGACCGGCGCACCGAAATTCACCGGGGCATCTTCCCACTCCTCATCGATCGACTTCTCCGCCTTGGGGGCGGTGCGCTGCTCCAGTTCCTCCACCGCAGCACGGTCGGGCATGGCACTGGCGAGCGCCAGGAGCGCGTGGAAGACCGCCGCATAGGGCGAGTCCCTTTCGGAGAGCCGCTGGTCCAGCACGGCGAGCACGTGCGCCGGTTCGCCCAGCCATTCGCGCGCTTCCCTCGGCGGCGAGCACGAGAGGAACTCCAGGAACATCGGGAGGAAGTCGGGCAGTTCCGCCACCTCCATGACGAAGCCGCGATCGACATATTGCTGGCCCAGATCGATCATTGCCTGGCCACGTTCGCGGCTGTCGCCGTGGACATGCTCGAACAGGTGAAGCGACAGCGCCCGGGAGCGGTCGAACAGCTCGCTATAGGCGGCCTGGAGATCGAGCAGATCCTCGGTCTCGAACGACCGGAGCAGTGGCTCCAGCCGCCGCAGCGCCTCGGGCGGCAGTGCGCCTTCGGCACGGAGCGCCGCCCGGAGCTCGCCGACATGGGCCTGCAGCTCGGCCGAGGGATAGCCCAGCAGCAGGGACATCGCGCGCAACGTCATCCTCATGTCGGTATGTTCCGTCATGTCGGAATGTCCATGTATGGCTTGCGCGGCGTCCGCTTGGAGCCGCCGAACAGGTTGAGCTTCGTCGATCCGTCGGTCGGCTCCTTGAAGCCGAACCCGGTCGAGCCGCGCAGGAGATAGGCGTCCTCGCTGGTCTCGCGATGGTTAGTCGGGATGACGTAGCGGTCCTCGTAGGCCGCGAGCGCCATGTAGCGGTACATCTCTTCGATCGTCACAGCGGTGAGGCCCACCTGCTCGGCGATGCTCCCGTCGATCCGGCCCTCCACGCTCTTCGCCCGCATGTAGGCCCGCATCGCCAGCATCCGTTCGAGCGCCCGCGCGACCGGTTCCTCGTCGCCCGCCGTGAGCAGGTTGGCGAGGTAGCGCATCGGGATCCGCAGCGAGCGCACGTCCGGCATGCCGTGGTTGACCGACATCTTGCCGGCCTCGGCCGCCGACTGGATCGGCGAGAGCGGCGGCACGTACCAGACCATGGGCAGGGTGCGGTACTCGGGATGGAGCGGAAAGGCGACTTTCCATTCCATGGCCATCTTGTAGACCGGCGAGCGGGTGGCCGCCTCGATCCATGCCTCCGGCACGCCGTCGCGGCGTGCCTGCTCCTGCACGGTCGGATCGTAGGGATCGAGGAATACCCCGAGCTGTGCCGGGTAAAGGTCCTTGGGATTCTCCACGGACGCGGCTGCATGGATGCGGTCGGCGTCATAGAGCACGACGCCCAGGTAGCGGATGCGGCCGACGCAGGTCTCCGAGCAGACCGTCGGCTGTCCCGTCTCGATCCGCGGGTAGCAGAAGATGCACTTCTCGGACTTACCGGTCGACCAGTTGTAATAGATCTTCTTGTACGGGCAGCCCGAAACGCACATCCGCCAGCCGCGGCACTTCTCCTGGTCGATCAGGACGATACCGTCCTCCGCCCGCTTGTAGATGGCGCCCGAGGGGCAGGAGGCCAGGCAGGACGGATTGAGGCAGTGCTCGCAAAGCCTCGGCAGGTACATCAGGAAAGTCTGCTCGAACTGGCCGTAGATCTCCTTCTCGATACCCTCGAAGTTGTAGTCGCGGGAACGCTTGACGAACTCACCGCCAAGGTCGTCCTCCCAGTTGCCGCTCCACTCGATCTTCGTCATCACCTCACCGGTAACGAGCGATCGTGGCTTGGCGGAAGGCTGCGCCATGAGCTCGGGCGCCTTCTGCAGCCATTCGTACTCAAAGGTGTAGGGCTCGTAGAAATCGTCGATCTCCGGCAGGTCCGGATTAGCGAAGATCTTGGAAAGTATCCGCCACTTCGAGCCGATGCGTGGCTCGATCCTGCCGTTCTTCTTCCTTACCCAGCCGCCCTTCCAGCGGTTCTGGTTCTCCCAGTCCTTGGGGTAGCCGACACCCGGCTTGGACTCGACGTTGTTGAACCAGGCGTATTCGACGCCTTCGCGATTGGTCCAGACGTTCTTGCAGGTGATCGAGCAGGTATGGCAGCCGATGCACTTGTCGAGATTGAGCACCATGGAGATCTGGGCGCGGACCTTCATCGGCTCACCTCCGCCGTCGCGGCCTGGTTCCCTTGCCCCCAGTCCGCGGTCGCCTGGCCGCTGGCATGGTCGTCCACCGCCTTATCGAACCAGTTCACTGCACTCATCTTGCGCACGATCACGAACTCGTCGCGGTTGGCGCCGACGGTGCCGTAGTAGTTGAAGCCGTAGGCGAACTGGACATAGCCGCCGATCATGTGGGTCGGCTTCATGTTGATCCGCGTGACGCTGTTGTGGATGCCGCCGCGCTGCCCGGTGATCTCCGAGCCCACCGTGTTCACCATCTTCTCCTGGGCATGGTACATGATGGCGGAGCCCGGCATCACGCGCTGCGAGACGATGGCGCGCGCCGTGAGCGCGCCGTTCACGTTGAACGCCTCGATCCAGTCGTTGTCCTCAATGCCGGCGGCCTTGGCGTCGACCTCGCTGATCCACACCGTCGGCCCGCCCCGGTTAAGGCTGAGCATGATCAGGTTCTCGGTATAGGTGGAGTGGATCCCCCACTTCTGGTGCGGCGTCAGGATGTTGAGCTGGATCTCGGGATTGCCGTTCGGGAGCTTGCCCAGCACCTGCCGGACCGTCCGCGTGTCGATCGGCGGTCGCCAGGTCACAAACCCCTCGCCGAACGCCCGCATCCAGTGATGGTCCAGGTAGAGCTGCTGCCGGCCGGTCAGCGTCCGCCAGGGGATCAGCTCGTGGACGTTGGTGTAGCCGGCATTGTAGCAGACGTGCTCGCTCTCCAGCCCGGACCAGATCGGCGAGGAGATGATCTTGCGCGGCTGGGACACCACGTCGCGAAAGCGGATCTTCTCCTCTTCCTTGCCTTCGGCGAGGTGGGCGTGATCGCGCCCGGTCGCTTTGGACAGCGAGGCCCACGCCTTGACCGCGACCTCCCCGTTGGTCTCCGGCGCCAGCATCAGGATTGTTTCGCAGGCATCGATGTCGGTGTCGACCTTGGGGCGCCCGGCGGTCGGGCCCTCGGGAACGAGCCCGTTGAGCCGGCCGAGCAGATCGACCTCGTGCTTGGTGTCCCAGTTCAGCCCCTTGGCGCCGTTGCCGAGCTTCTCAAGCGCCGGCCCCAGCGAGGTGAAGCGGGCGTAGGTCGCAGGGTAGTCGCGCTGGACCACCGTGACGCCCGGCATCGTCTTGCCGGGCACCGGATCGCACTCGCCCTTCGCCCAGTCGAGCGGCTCGTAGGGCTGGGCCAGTTCGGCCTTGGTATCGTGCTGGATCGGCGACAGGACCACGTCGTGCTCGACCCCCAGCACCTCGGGCGCCACCTCGGAGAACTTCTTCGCGATCGCGCGGAAGATGTTCCAGTCGCTCTTGCACTCCCAGACCGGATCCACCGCCGCAGTCAGCGGATGGATGAACGGGTGCATGTCCGAGGTGTTGAGGTCGTGCTTCTCGTACCAGGTCGCTGTCGGCAGCACGATGTCCGAGTAGAGGCTGGTGGTCGACATGCGGAAATCGATGTTGACCATCAGGTCGAGCTTTCCCGCCGGCGCCTCCTCGTGCCAGACGACCTCCTGCGGCTTCTGGATGCCGGCACGCACGTCGTCCGTGCCGACGACGCCGTGCAGCGAGCCCACGAGATGCTTGAGGAAGTATTCGTGCCCCTTGCCGCTCGCACCTAGGACGTTGGAGCGCCAGAAGAACATGTTGCGCGGCCAGTTCCTCGGATTGTCCGGGTCGTGGCATGCAAGCTTCACCTTGCCCGACTGCAGCCTCGCCGGCAGGACCGCCGCGGGATCCTCGCCGCTCGTGACGAGCCTGCTGCCGAGCTCGATCGGGTTGACGTCGAGCTGCGGCGCCGAGGGAAGCCATCCCATCCGCTCCGCCTTGACGTTGTAGTCGATCATGGCACCCGACCAGTCGCCCGGAGGGGCCGTCGGCGAGATGATGTCGGAGATCTTGAGCGTCTCGTAGCGCCACTGGTCGCTGTGCGCGTAGAAGAACGAGGTGCCGTTCATCTGGCGTGGCGGGCGCACCCAGTCGGCGGCGAACGCGAGCGGCAGCCAGCCGGTCTGCGGCCGGAGCTTTTCCTGCCCCACATAGTGGGCCCAGCCGCCGCCCGACTTGCCCACGCAGCCGCACATCACCAGCAGGGCGATGATGCCGCGGTAGCTCATGTCCATGTGGTACCAGTGGTTGAGCCCGGCACCCAGGATCACCATGGAGCGGCCGTCGGTCATCTCCGCGTTGGTCGCGAACTCGCGCGCGACCTGGATGATCGCCTGGCGCGGGACGCCGCAGACCTTCTCCGCCCAGGCAGGGGTGAAGGGCACGTCTTCATTGTAGCTCTTTGCGACATTGCCGCCGCCGAACCCGCGGTCGATCCCGTAGTTGGCGAGGAAGAGGTCGTAGACCGAGGCGACATAGCTCGGGCCGCCAACGAGCGTCATCGCCTTGGCCGGAACGTTGCGCACCAGTACTTCGTCATGGCCCGTGGCGACGAAGGCCTCGGGTGCGACCGTGCCGAAATAGGGGAAGGCGACCGGCACGACCTCGTCGTGGTCGCCCTCAAGGCCGACCCGCAGGCGGACCTCCCGCCCTTTGCCGTCCTTCTCCTCAAGGTTCCACTTGCCCGGGTCGCCCCAGCGGAAGCCCGCCGAGCCCACCGGACACACGACCTCCCCGCTGATCTCGTCGATGGCGACCGGCTTCCAGTCGGTCTGGTTGGCCTCGCCCAGCGCAGCCTCGAAGTCGGCAGCGCGCAAGAGCCGGTCGGGCACCAGCCGGCCGTCCCGCTCCACGAGCTTCACCAGCAGGGGAAAGTCGCTGAAGCGGCGGACATAGTCCGCGAAGTAGGGAACGGTCCGGTCAACGTGGTACTCGCGCAGGACGACGTGCCCCAGCGCCAATGCCAGTGCCGCGTCGGTGCCCTGCTTGGGATGCAGCCACAGGTCGGCGAACTTGGACGCCTCGCTGAAGTCGGGCGTGATGACCACGCTCTTGGTGCCCTTGTAGCGCGCCTCGGTGTAGAAATGCGCGTCCGGCGAGCGGGTCTGCGGGATGTTCGATCCCCAGACGAGCAGGAAACCGGCGTTGTACCAGTCCGCACTCTCCGGCACATCGGTCTGCTCGCCCCAGGTCTGCGGCGAGGAGGGCGGCAGGTCGCAGTACCAATCGTAGAAGCTGAGCAGCGTGCCGCCGATCAGCGAGAGGTAGCGGCTGCCTGCGGCATAGGAGATCATCGACATGGCCGGGATCGGCGAGAAGCCGGCGATCCGGTCCGGGCCATATTCCTTGATGGTGTAGGCATTCGCGGCGGCGATCAGCTCGGCGACCTCGTCCCAGCCGGCGCGGGCAAACCCGCCGCGGCCGCGGCGAGTCACCCAGCTCGCCCGCTTGTGCTGGTCCTGGACGATCGAGCGCCATGCCGCGACCGGCGAAAGGTTGCGCCGGGCATCGCGCCAGGCACCCAGGAGACGGGCGCGGACGAGCGGGTATTTGATGCGGGTACCTGAATAGAGATACCAGCTGTAGCTGGCACCGCGCGGGCAGCCGCGCGGCTCATGATTGGGAAGGTCCGGGCGGGTGCGGGGATAATCGGTCTGCTGGGTCTCCCAGGTGACGATGCCGCCCTTGACGTAGATTTTCCAGGAGCAGGACCCGGTGCAGTTTACGCCATGGGTGGAGCGCACGATCTTGTCCGCCGCCCAACGCTTGCGATAGGCGTCCTCCCACTCGCGGCTCTCGTTGGTGGTGATCCCGTGACCATCCGCGAACTTGTCCCGCACTCGCCTGAAATAGGTGAGACGATCCAGGAAATGGCTCATCGGGAGCTTCCTCCGCTTGCATGGGCGAGCTTGCCAGCTTGTTGGAGCGGAGGCCGTTGCAGGCTCCGCAGAGTGCCGCGCGGACCGCTGTAGACCAGCCAAGTCATCACGGCGCAGACGACGTAGAAGATCAGGAAGCCCCACAGCGCGGCGGCGGCCCCTCCGGTCATCGAGATTGAGGTCCCGTACGCCTTGGGAATATAGAAAGCGCCGTATGCGGCGATGGCGGAGGTGAAGCCGATGACTGCCGCCGACTCGCGCTCGGCTTTGGCGATGCGCTCGCGCTCGGTAAGGTTGGGTGCGGTGCGGTCCATCTCCCGACGCATGATCCCGGGAACCATCTGGAAGGTCGAGGCATTGCCGACGCCGCTCACGAAGAACAGCAGCAGCACCATCAGGAAGAAGCCCCAGAAGCTGCGCATCTCCAGGAACCAGATCATTCCCAAGGCCGCCGCGATCATTGCCACGAACACCCAGAACGTCACTCGGGCGCCGCCCAGCCGGTCGGCGATCCAGCCGGTACCGGCCCGCGACAACGCCCCCACCAGCGGACCGACGAAGGCGAAGGGTAGGGCGTTTACCTCGGGAAACACCAGGCCCGCCAGCAGCGGGAAGCCTGCCGACATGCCGATGAAGGTGCCGAACGTGCCCGTGTAAAGCCAGCACATCAGCCAAGTGTGGATGCGCCGGAAGATGGATACCTGGTCGGCGAACGAGGACCGCGCGCTCAGGATGTCGTTCATGCCGAACCAGGCTGTGAACGTGCCGATGATGACCAGCGGCACCCAGACGAACCCGGCGTTCTGCATCCATAGCATCGCGCCGTCCGGCCCAGCGGTCTGGCCCGGCCCGCCTGTCAGGTTCATCGTGATGACGATCGGGACGATCAACTGCATCAGGCTGACGCCGACGTTGCCGAGGCCGGCGTTGATCGCGAGCGCATTACCCTTCTCGGACTTGGGAAAGAAAAAGCTGATGTTGGCCATGGACGAAGCGAAGTTGCCGCCGCCCAGGCCGCAGAGCAGCGCCAGCACGAGGAAGATAAGGTACGGCGAGTTGGGATCTTGCACCACATAGCCTATCCCGAAGGCGGGGATCAGGAGCGACGCCGTCGAGACGGTGGTCCAGAGCCGGCCGCCGAAGATCGGGACCAGAAAGGCGTAGAAGATTCGCAGCGTGGCTCCGGACAATCCCGGCAGCGCTGCCAGCCAGAAGAGTTGGTCAGGCGTGAAGTCGAAGCCGATCGCCGGCAGCTTAGCCACCACCACGCTCCACACCATCCACACCGCGAACGCGAGCAGCAGGCAGTAGGTCGAGATCCACAGGTTCCGCCGCGCGATCGGCCTGCCGGTGGTCACCCAGAATTCCGGATCCTCCGGCCGCCAGTCGGCGAGCGTGCGTGGCTGTACTACCGGAGTGCCGACCGGCGTCGGCCCTGGGGCGTGGAGCGCCGAGTCGTGGATCGGCTCCATCTCCGGGAGTTCCGGCCAGGAAGCGGGCCGCTCCCCGTGCAGGGCGGAGGCCTCCATCTGCCGGATCGCGAAATGCATCCAGAGCAGCGACACGGTGACCAGCAGCAGGAGCAGGACGAAACAGCTGGTCCAGACGCCTGTCAGGTCGTTGAGCACGCCGAACAGCAGCGGCAGGATGAAGCCGCCCAGCCCGCCGATCATGCCGACCAGCCCACCCACGGCACCGACGTGACGGGGGTAGTAGACCGGGATGTGCTTGTAGACCGCCGCCTTGCCCAGGCTCATGAAGAAGCCCAGGACGAAGATCGTCACCACGAACGGCACCAGGCCCATCGAGGTTGAGAACGCGATCGGCCCGTGGATACCGTGGATCACGTAGTCGGTCGGCGGATAGGACAGCATGAAGGTACACAGCACCGAGACGCCGAACGTCCAGTAGAGCACCGAGCGCGCACCGAAGCGATCCGAGAGGCGGCCTCCATAGATGCGGAACAGGCTTGCCGGCACTGAGTAGAATGCTGCAAGCACGCCCGCGGCCTCGATTCCGAGCCCGTAGACGCCAATCAGGTAGCGCGGCAGCCACAGGGCGAGGGCGACGAACCCGCCGAAAACGAAGAAATAGTAGAGCGAGAAGCGCCAGACCTGGAGGTTGCGCAGCACGGCGAGCTGGTCCTGCATCGACGCCGCCGCAATGCCACTCTCGCGGCGCGCGCGGAATGCGGGATCCTCTGGCGTGAGGAAAAAGAAGGCGACGCCGATCACGAGCAAGGCCGCGGCCCAGATCTGGGCGACCGCCTGCCACCCCATCGCCACCATCACGAAGGGGGCGAGGAACTTGGTGACCGCGGCGCCGACATTGCCGGAGCCGAACAGGCCAAGCGCGGTGCCTTGCTGGCCCGGTGGATAGAACGCCGCGACGTAAGTGACACCGACCGCGAACGAGCCGCCGGCGATGCCGACGCCCAAGGCCGCCAGCAGCAGCAGGAGATAGCTGTCGGCCCAGGAAGTCAAGAAGGTCGCGATGGCGGCCAGGACCATGACGAGCGCGAAGATCCGTCGGCCGCCGTACTGATCAGCCCAGATGCCGAGGAAGACCCGCGACAGGGCGCCGCTCAGAATCGGTGTTCCTACCAGCAGCCCGAACTGGGTCTCCGAGAGGTCGAGTTCATTCTTGATGCCCAGACCGATGATCGAGAAGATCGTCCAGACCGCGAAACAGGCGGTGAAGGCCCCGGTGCTTGTCCAAAGCGCACCCGACGCGCCCTCGGCCGGTTTGATGGTGGTCATGTTCATAACCCAGCGAGGCTGCAGCCGGATCGCGCGGCATCGTCACCCATCATACCGGCCACCGTACATTGTCCTCCCCTCGTCTCACCAGCGGCAGGATCCGATCATCGTATCGGCCGAGCAGCACCGCTGGCTTTCCAGGCCGCAAACCTTCCGGCACTCGCGGTGGTGGCGCAAAGCCAGGGGTCGGTCTTTGATTTAGATCAAACAAATGACAGAAAGTCTGCCCTGGCTCCCTCGGCTCTCATGCCAGCGAGAAGAAGCTCCAGCCCAGCCGGCGAAGGCGGATGATACTCGTTCATCTGTGAGGCCAAAGATTTGGCAGTATACAGTATCCGAAACGCGAGCTTGCCTCCTCCTCAAGAGTGAGACAGCGCCAGATGAGGTAGCGTCCGCGCTCGTGGTGGAAATTTGCTGAGCTTCTGAGGTGGTCATCGGACCAGCCGGGTAGGGTGGAGTTGCGACGCTTCACCTGAACGGAGGACCGATGACCGAGGACAGACTGCCACTGGCCGAGCTGATGCAGAAGGCCGGCGATGGCGACTTCCTGCGCGCCGTGGCCGAGGCGGTGCTGCAGCTGTTGATGGAGGCGGACGTGGAAGGGCTGATCGGCGCCGGGCGGCACGAGCGCTCGCCGGAGCGGCTCAACTACCGCAACGGGTTTCGCGACCGCGCACTCGACACCCGGCTGGGCACGCTCCAGCTGCGCGTGCCCAAGCTCCGCCAGGGCAGCTACTTTCCGCCCTTCCTCGAGCCGCGCAAGGTCAGCGAGAAGGCACTGGTGGCGGTCATCCAGGAGGCCTGGATCGGAGGCGTGTCCACCCGGCGGGTCGACGAGCTGGCGCAGGCCATGGGCCTGAGCGGCATCTCGAAGAGCACGGTCTCCAAGCTGTGCAAGGACATCGACGAGCGGGTGAACGCCTTCCTCGAGCGACCGCTGGAGGGCGATTGGCCCTACTTGTGGCTCGATGCGACCTACCTGAAGGTCAGGGAGGGCGGCCGCATCGTCTCGGTCGCGGCGATAATCGCGGTGGCGGTGAACGCCGAGGGCCGCCGCGAGATCGTTGGCTTGGGCCTGGGCCCGTCCGAGGCAGAGACGTTTTGGTCGGGCTTTCTCAAAGGGCTGGTCAAGCGCGGCCTGCGTGGGGTCAAGCTGGTGGTCTCGGACGCGCACGAAGGGCTCAAGCACGCCATCGCCAAGGTCCTTGGTGCCACCTGGCAAAGGTGTCGCGTGCACTGGCTAAGGAATGCCTTGGCGCACGTGCCGAAGGGCCAGCAGACGATGGTTGCCGCCGCGCTGCGCCAAGCCTTCCTGCAGCCGGACCAGGAGGCGGCCCGGCAGGCCTGGCGCCAGCTCGCCGATCAGCTCCGCCCCCGCTGGCCCAAGCTCGCGGACCTGATGGACGCGAGCGAGCACGACGTCCTGGCCTACCTGGCATTCCCGGTCCAGCACCGGGCCAAGCTTCATTCCACGAACCCGCTGGAGCGCCTGAACAAGGAGGTCAAACGCCGGGCCGACGTGGTCGGCATCTTTCCCAACGAGACCTCGATCCTGCGGCTGATCGGAGCCGTGCTGCTGGAAGCCAACGACGAGTGGCAGCTCCAGCACCGCTACATGCAGCTCGAGGCGATGGCCGAGCTGCTCACACCCGAGCTTGGAACCTTGAAACTTCCACCCCTGGCCGCCTAGGCGATGACCACCTCAACGCCCACCGAATTTCCACCATGTTGACGGACGTGACCCCAGATGATCCCCTCGATCGTGCGTCGCAGGTTGTAATGCTGCGTCTGGTGGTGCGGACGGTAGGCCTCGATTCACGGCTCCAGTGTCGCCCACTTGCCCATCCGTCAGAACGCCCCTCATCAGCTCCCCCATCTGCTGCACGTCCAACAGATAGGGAGGAAGCAATCAGGAGCTAACAAGCTCTAGCCACGTATCCTGCTTAGGGTGCTTCTATGGCGCATATGGATCGGCTTTGGCCCAGTAATCAGAGTGGGCCGCATACCGGCCCAGAATCTATCGGCATCGGGTGAACCTTCGGGCATCGGTAAGCGGAGAGTGGAATGGATTTTGCGCGGATCGTGGCTGACGGCATTCTGGCGGCATCGGCCGATGCGATGGTGGCCACGGATGATCAGGGGGTCATCCGTCTGTGGAACCCTGGAGCTGAGCGCATCTTCGGGCATTGGGGGAGGGGGCCCTTGGACAGTCGCTGGACCTGATTATTCCCGAGCGGCTGCGCGCTTGCCACTGGCAGGGCTTCCACGAGGTCGTGAGAACAGGGAAGAGCCACTATAGCCAGGGCGACCTTCTATCCGTTCCAGGCATCCGCAAGGACCGGCAGCGCATATCCCTCGGATTCACCATCGTGCCGTTCATGGATGGCCGGGGGCGGGTCATCGGCATGGCAGCCGTGATGCGCGACATCGCTGCACGCTTTGAGGAAATCAAGCGGCTCAAGCAGCAGTTGGCTACGGCCATGGAACGAGCAAGCTAAAAATGCCTCCCCTATACTGCCGACTGCTCAAGGCCGCTCTTGTCAAAGGCCCGGCTCCGGCGGTTCGACGAGCCGAGACTGAAGATCGTTGTCCTAAGAGCCCGGCCCGGAATTCGTGAGGTCCGAGCCAATCGGCGGGTGAGGAGCATAATGGAGGCGGCGTAGAGGAAGGCTTTGGCCGAGGCGAGCTTGGCCTCAGGGTCCTTCCACAGCCGCCGGTTGCGACTGATCCAGGCGAAGAACCTCTCCACCACCCACCTGCGCGGGTGAACCGCGAAGCCGACCTGATCGGCGGGCTTCTTGACGATCTCGATGGTGATGCAGGTCGCCGTCGCGGGCCCGCTTCCGGCAAAGCCCATATCCGCGAACGCCTTCGTGATGAACAGGAACGACCGGCGGGACAGGCGCAGCACGAGAGGCGCGCTGTCGCGATCCTGAACGTCGGCGGGTTGGGCCTCCAGAATGAGACTGCGCCCGTCCGTGTCCACCATGACCTGCCGCTTGCGGCCCTGCACCTTCTTGCCCGCATTGTAACCCCGTGGGCCGCCGCTCTCGGTCGTCCTGACCAACCGGCTATCGATCACGACGGCACTGGGCGATGCTTCACGTCCGACGCGCTCCCGGTCGTCCATGACGAGCAAGTGGTTCACGGTCTCGAACAAGCCGGTGTCGCGCCACGAGGCGAACCAGCGGTAAACGGTTGTTCGTGGCGGCAGGTCGTCTGGAAGAAGCCGCCATGCGACCCCGCCCCGCAGCACGTGGAAAATCGCGTTCATGATCTCGCGGAGCGACCACGCCCGGGGTCGCCCACGCTGGTTCGGCTCGGGCATGAGGGGCAAGGATCAGAGCCCATTCGGGATCGGTCAGATCGGTTTCGTGACGCAATCCGTCGCGGCTATGCTGCCGATGGATGGTCGGGGTCCACATGAGCGGCTCCAAAAAGGCCTCAGCAACCTCTCGGAACTACGCCATCCCGGCCACTCAACCCCTTTCGGGACGCGCTCTTAAAACGGTCAGCCGGGGAGATGATTGTCGTTGGGTTTTGGGCATTGTGATTCCCGGTGTTGTTACGGCTGTCGTCGGTGATGAGGCCTGCCCTGGTCCGGTAGCGGCACGGCGGCGGTATCTCTCGACGTTGAGCTCGAGGATGGTGGCGTGGTGGACGAGCCGGCCGATCGCCGCCACGGTCATGGCCAGCTTGAAAAGACACTGTCCCAGGCTGAGAAGGGCTAGTTGGCGAAGACCAGCTGGCTGTGTCCCTAGTAATACTCGGTGATGAACTCGAAGAGCGCGCTGGTCCCAGCTTGGTGTTTGCTGCCAAGCTCATCCGCAAACTGCATTTGCGGCTGCCAGTTCTCCATCAGCGTGATAGCCGCCCGCTTGAACTCCCACCTCTTCTTCGCCATCAGATCACCTTCCTCGCGCCCAAGGAGCGTATTAGAGGTCTCCACCGAAGCGGGTGAGGATCAAGCCGCCGCTATCTGGACGACCGCGCAAACAGCATCCGCCCGTAGCCCAGGGCGAAGATGAGAAAGGCCAGTGCCCAGGCCAGACCTGCCAGTTCGAGGCCGCGCTCTAGGGCCGATCGACATTCAGAGTTTTCGGGTATGCTGCATGCTGCTTCACCGGGTCCTAAGCTGGGTTGGGAGCCTTTGGATGGCTGTGAAGCGCTACGAGCTGAGCGAGGCACAGTGGGTGCGGATCGCGCCCATGTTGCCGGGCAAGACGGGTGATCCGGGTCGGACGGGTTCGGACAACCGGTTGTTTGTGAACGGCTGCCTGTGGGTGCTGCGCTCGGGCGCGCATTGGCGGGACCTGCCCGAGCGCTATGGCAAGTGGAAGACGGTGCACCGACGGTTCAGCCGATGGTGCCATGCCGGCGTGTGGGAGCAGGTGTTCCAGGCGCTGACTACCGATCGCGACAACCAGTACCTGATGCTCGACAGCACGATCGTCCGCATGCACCAGCAGGCGGCAACTGGAAAAAGGGGGCCAAGAACCAGGCGCTGGGGCGTTCCAGAGGAGGACTGACGAGCAAGGTTCACATGCTCGCCGATGCTCTGGGCCGGCCGCTCCGCTTCATCGTTACTGCCGGCCAGATCGGCGATGTCACGCAGGCACCCGCCCTGCTCGGCGGCCAGACCGGCGCCGCCGTGCTTGCCGACAAGGCCTACGACAGCAATGCCTTACGCGTGCTCATCGCCGACATGGGTGCCCAAGCGGTGATCCCTGCCAACCGCACCCGCAAGATCGCCATCCCGCACGACGCCAGCGCTTACAAGCTGCGCAACCGCATCGAGCGGTGCTTTGGCAAGCTCAAGCACTTCCGCCGCCTCGCCACCCGCCATGACCGACGCACCCTCCACTTCATCGGCTTCGTTCAGCTGGCCGCCGCCATGATCTGGATGCAATGATTGTCGATCGGCCCTAGGCCCAGGGGGTGGACCATAGGGTCAAACGATGGCGGCCTGTGGACGTTGAGCCGAAATGGAGCGGGCCGCCTTTCTAGGCGACCCGCTCCTGCTATCGACACCGAACACCTGGCTAATTGAGTGGATCGGCCAGTCTCGGTCACCTGGATGTCAGCTATCTCCAGCAGACTACTCGATAGCTTCCTGAGGATTTCTGCATCTGCGATGATTGCAACGAACTTGACGTTGGTCCGCTCGTCAGTCGTCCCAGTCCGGCAGTTGCTCAAGCTGTTCCTTTGTGAGGTTGGTCACCAGACCGTTCTCGCCAGGCGTCAGTTGATCGATCTCGATCATGACGTCCTTCTCGCCCAAGCCAAGAAACCCGCCCACATCGGCAGAGACTGCGGTGATCTCCCCCTCCGGGGTCATCAGAACATCGTCGACCTCGCCGATGCGCTCGCCATCGGCGCCGATCAGATCAAGATCCTCCACCTGGTCGACCGTAAGGTTGAACGCCTCCACGGTGGTCGCGTCGTCGGCTTCGACAAGCGCCGGGGTGGTCTGCGCCTGTGCCACGCCGGCCATGCTCACGAAGGCTGCCCCGAGAATCCACTGCCGCATCATGTGCCCGTCTCGTCCTGCAGTTGCTGTCGTGAGAGCTAACATTGCAGCGCTCGAGAGGTGCCCTCGTGATGAGGCTTTGGGTTCTGCCTGATTTGGCATCGCCAACGATATCTGAGCGGTCCTCCGCGACTGGCTTGGCTGGTATCGTTGCTCGCGAAGCCGACCCAACAGCAGCGTCATAATCAACGACGTCGGGGATCGTCCGACTTGACGGACAGGAGGGCTATTGCGCCCGTTTCATCGTTGAGCAGGTAGCGATCGCATCATCGCCACCCTCAACGTAGCAGACCTCCATCTCGTCGGCGGCAGTCAACATCCCGGTAACGTGCCCGTCTTCGTTCGAGATCAGGATACCCTTGCCGTCGGCCTGAATGATCCCGACAAAATCCTCTTCTCCACCCTCGTACTTCACCACGCCCCGGAAGACGCGCCCATGCTGCTCGTCGATCGACATGTTGGTGGAGCGCTCCGTTTCCCAGCCTTCACCCTCGCTCACTGCAGGTCCCGACCCACTCCAAGTGCCTGTCAGTTCCGGTACCTCGGCAGCGCTCGCTCCGGCACTGGCGGTGAGCCACAAACCCGCGACGATAACGAGGCTACGCATGGATGATCCTTTCAATTTCCCTGATCCTAAGGTCTTGATGCGTAGGATGCTTAAGACGACTTGTCACTACTGCTGATTGTCCAGTCTGGCGCAGAACTGCTCGTGGATCTGGAACCGACAAAAGGTCGAATCTGTTGGGCTCTATCATCACCACCGCATTTCCCTCCAAATGCGGAAAACATGGGGTAGAAGTGCGCTTTCTATGCAACCGGGTGAGGTGTGGCTGCGAACAAGATGATCGAGATCAGCGAGGTTGGAAGCGCGCAGATGGGGAGGCAATAGGATCGCGCTGGATCTATGTGCCGAGGGTTCTGAACATCCTGCCGGAATACGGCAAGTCTAGCCTGCCACGCTTGGGATTCCATACGAGTGGGCATGATAAGAGGATCAGAAGTATGGCTAAACAAGCAAAGTACCAGATCGATTGGTCCAATGGCACCGGACGGATCGCCCGTGTCAAAGCAGACCAAGTTGAGGGGGCTAGGCGCGCTGCCGGCGAGATGATCTCTGAGCGGAAGTTTAAGTACGGCACGACAGTGACGGTTGATGCTCCGAAGGACGAGCAGACCGAGTTGCTGGATTACGTCGAGGCCGAGATGGCGAAGCTCCGCGGCAACTCGTAGCCGCACCTGATCTTCATAATATTCCTGCCAGGCACTGACGTGGCGCTCGCCCTCAATCCTGATATCTGCGAACGCTTCTCGACCCTGAGCGCGTCTGGAACCTGCTGGATTCTCAAATCGAGCTCATGGCCGGCGGCCTGCGTAAGGCGGGGCTTCCGATAGCGCCAGCTCCACAGAAGTGATTCCGCACGAGACGGCCACTAGTTGCAACACTGCGGCACTCACATCCCCTCGCTTTTTGGCCGTAGATGTCCAGGTTGTCGCTCGACGCAGCCTTCAATTTCGACTAGTAGCCACGCGCCCAAGATCGTCGGCGCGAAATATTACTGCTGCTCACTTCCAAGTTGAGATGTGCGGTCAATTATAACGCACTGGATGTCTGGTTCTATCCCGTTCTTTGCAAGCATCACTCCCTAGGCAACCATCCTGCAGCGATAGCTGCATGGTTCACATTGGCCGGGGCTTTGCTGTTGAACGAAGGCATCCCATGAAACAGCACCGTTTTCTCTCGTTATTTATTGCGATCGCGACCCTTGCCGGAATACTGGCGGCTGCGCCCACGGCTGAGGCTGCCAGCAAGAGCTTCAAGCTCTACTATTCCCTGAAGTTCAACCAGACTGTCTCCGGCTTCGACCAATGCGGCATGATGCCGATGCCGATCGTCTATCATGGCACCCTGTTCTCTGGCGGAAAGCTTGGTCCGGTGCCTGACTATGCGCGGCTGAAGAACAAGGCGGCGCCTTTCGTCGACGCCGCGGCGCAGAGTACTACCCATCACATGGTCGTGCTGGATGTCGAGGGCAGCTGGGCCTTGCTACCGACTGATTCGCGTGCCGAGATGGAGAGCAAGGCAACAGACTACTACGATCTCCTCCATTTCCTGAAGGGCGAGCTCAAGGCCCGGCGTTCCGCAGCAAAGCTTGGGTATTTTCGAGTGGCTCCCCCGGAGTTCCACCAGAGCCCATCCGCGCAGGGACAGCCAAAGAAGCCATACGAGGAAGCGGTCGCTGCGCTGAAGCGGGTAGGCGATCAATCGGACGTGCTTTTCCCGCAGCTCTATGCGTGGGGCGAAGCAGCGATGTTCAGGCGGTACGCGGCTGGAACGGTTGCCACCGCGCGAAGCAACTGGCCGAAGAAGCCCGTTTTCCCGTTCCTGTGGATGCAGTACCGCACGGCCTGGAATGCTGCTGCTGGCCGCTACGACGTCGAACTGCTGCCCAAGGGCGGGTTTGGAATGCAGTTGCAGGCGGTCAAGGATGCTGGCGCGGACGGAGCCGTGATCTGGGGAACGCTGGGCAACAGCCAGGCGCGTCTGGATTGGGATCGGAACGCTGACTGGTGGCTGGAAACCAAGGCGTTCCTTGCCAGCCAGGGCGCTGACATGAGCAAGTGCAAGCTTTAACGGTTTCGTTGCGTGATTGAGTGCAAGTCGATCCAGCGCCGGACTCGTTCCCTACATCCTAGTTACGTGAACGGGTTCGCCTTTGTACTGTGTCCATGTTCCATAAAGCTGGATGATCTTTCGTGATGAGGAGGCACCGCAGCCTGCCGCACCACACCCGTTCCGGATAGGATTGGACCATCTTGCGTCGAGCTGCTCTGAGAGTCTCCACCAGCATCAGCCGATGACAACGCAACAATGTTCTTGAGCATTGTTACAAGAGATGGCCAATTCTTCGTTGGTCAGCAGCAACACCTGCAGTCGATTATACGACGATCGATTTATAGCTTACTGCGCTTCACAGCCCGGCGCAGAGGATTGGATGCATGATGCGATGAACAACAAGCCGAACGGCCAGCCAAGGTATCGGGTGATCTGGATCAATGATCTGGGTGATGTCCTGGCCGCAGCGCAAGCCGATCTCCTGGCCGACATCGAGTGGAAGATCCGGGATGCCGTCGCCGAGTGGCGGTTTCGACCTGAAACCCGGATCGTCGTCGAGGCCACGCCTGACGAGAATGACCGCTTCCATCTGCAGAATTTTGCCGAGGACGAGATGGCTGCAGCCAGGGCCTTTTGGCGATAATCGGGATCAACTCCTTGATCACGTTTCGTCAGCTATCCGGGCGCTGATATAGCCGACCTCTGTTGGTGGACGCCTGACGCCAAGATGCATCCCGCCACCCCTCGGGAGCATCTGCCCTGCCAATGTGGTGGCACTCGTGCTGGCGCCTTCCTCGCTCACCTGCTGCCCATCGAGTATCGAGGCGCTTCCCATCGATAGAGCCACCTGCCGCACCGCATCCTCCAGGGCGTCCAGAAAGTTCTCACCCTGACCTGTCCAACTCGTACGTTCATGGCGGATCGTCGCTTCGCGCACATCCGCCTTGGCATGCAGCTCGATCGTTGCAGCACCCCCCAGCGCCGCCTCGAG
>NZ_ATYL01000004.1 GCF_000427665.1 Geminicoccus roseus DSM 18922 | reverse complement strand
CCGGGCGCTGATATAGTCGACCTCTGTTGGTGGACGCCTGACGCCAAGATGCATCCCGCCACCCCTCGGGAGCATCTGCCCTGCCGATGTGGTGGCACTCGTGCTGGTGCCTTCCTCGCCCACCTGCTGCCCGCAGACGATCTGGGCGCTTCCCAGTGATAGAGCTACCTGCCGCGCGGCATCCTCCAGGGTGTCCAGAAAGGTCTCACCCTGACCTGTCCAACTCACACATCCATGCCGGATCGTCGCTTCACGCACATCCGCCTTGGCATGCAGCTCGATCGTTGCAGCACCGCCCAGCACCGCCTCGAGTTTCGCCCGTACGGCAGAGAAACCTTCCCGAAGAAACTGACTGCCGCCGCTTTCTCCAAAGCTGGCTGTCATCGGCGAACCTTCCCTGCGCCCTCGATCGGTCTCTGCGCCGACCTTCCATTCATCAGAGCCGCCTCTGGCGCCACGGGCAAGGACATTTAGTCGCTGTGTCGTTGCCGCTCCTGAAGCGATGTTCAGGCTGTCACCTCAACGAAACGGACGTGATGTCAGGCACGGCTTGGGGAGCAGAGTATGGCCGCAGAGGTAGTCGGTTCGCTGGTCACAGCCGATGAGATGGCAAGAGCGGCTGGGATCTCCTCGAAGACCTTCCGCCACTGCTTACGCCAACGCAACTTGCGCTGGCACCGCCACTACGATCGGTGGACCGTCTGGCGCGGCAGCAACCAGCACCGTGATATGCAGGCGGTACTGAAGGAGTGTGTCGCTGTGGCCAGCTGCAGGGCTGAAGAAGAGGTCTGAGCCTGCGGTCGACTTAAAACTTCAACCGCTGGTCGATCTCCTCCCTGCAGCGACGCCCAGGTGGGCGCCTCTTCATTGCCGAAGGTGGGAATTCTTAATCCGCGTGATCCGGAACGCCAACGCAGGGCTGCTCTTTCAGTAGCTGCACTCCTGTATGGGAAAGACGTGATGTTGATCCTCGTGGTCGAGGACGAGGGCATCGTGGCAATGGCCATCGAGTGGGCTCTTCGGCTCGCTGGCCATCGGGTGCTCGGGCCGACCGACAACGTCGAGGACGCCATCGCACTTTGTGAGCATGACCGACCGGACCTGGCCTTGATCGACCTGAACCTCCGGGATGGTGGGGATGGCATTGTCATCGCCCAGCACCTCAAGGAGCGGAGCGACGTGCCGGTGTTCCTGCTTACTGCCCAACTTGCCAAGGCCCGGACGCAAAAGCATATGGTCTGGGGCGTGGTCCGCAAGCCCTACGACACGCATGCGCTCCCCCGCCTGGTGAAGTACGTCTCCAAGGTCCTTCAGGGGCGAGAAGCCCAGCCCCCGCCCGAGGTGGAGATATTCCATCTCCCTGATCGATGGCGATGATCCGATACGCGCTACGCTACTTGTCGTCTTGGTCGTCTGGAGATTGCGGCTTCGTCCATTGCCACAGCAGATAGGCCGCTACGCCCATGGCAACGGCTTGCGCGATCGCCCAAGCAATCATTTTGAACTCACTCATCGAGGACTTCTGTGCGGTAGGAGAAAGCCGAGGAGTCAGTTTTTACTTGAAACGTCAGCCAACTCAGGAATATGGACCTTATTCTGACCAATACGTCCCCATCTTTGCTTCAGAAGATATTTAGTTTGTCTTGAGATCAATAGATTATTGTTCTTTTTTGATCTGCTTTCTAGGCGAATGGCTTGATAGCCCGCTTAAGAATGTACTCAGTAGCTGATGCGGCATAGTATCAACATAATCATGGTGATATAAAAAGAGATCCAGATACTTCGATCTGCACCTCATAGTCCCGCACCATCTGGCCCCAGCGGACCATCCAACAAAAGGTTCGCTTCGTGCCCCACCTAAAGGGCAGGAGCTTGAAGCTTGGCTCTTGACCGATCCACCAAACGATCTCGACGATGGACCGCCTTCCGTTTCGAACTGGACAGGGCTCACTAGCCGATGAAGTATAGTCATATTTTTTTGGATAAATGCTCTAGAGTTACACCGGAGGTCCGCCAAGGATGCCGAGCGTCATCCACAGCGCCATGGCGATCATCATCAGGTTCTCGGTCAGCGACACGAACCCGAGCGGGACCTTGCTAGACCCGCCGACGCAGGCGCATTTCAGCTCGCGCCGGTCGACATAGACGGCCTTGAACACCGAGACCGCCCCGATCGTGCCGATGAACAGGGCGGTCGGGATGGACAGCCAGTCCAGGGCATGCGCGATCATCAGCACCCCGGCCAGCCCTTCGGCGTACGGGTAGATGTAGGAGTACGGCACCCAGCGCCTGGCCAGCAGGTCGTAGTTCAGGAACATGGTGGCGAAGCTCTCCACGTCCTGGAGCTTGAGGAGGGCCAGCACGGTCATGCTGAAGGCGATGAACCATTCCGCCGCCCGCAGGGTGAAGGGCGTGCCGAAGGCGGCATGGCTGGCCGCCAGGGCCATCAGCAGGGTGGTGAGGAACAGTATCGCGACGGGCCGATAGGTCGTCGCATCCGGGCTGGCGACCGGCTTGCCGAAATAGCGGCGAAGGTCGTCATAGCCGCCGACGCGCTTCCCATCGATGAACGTCTGGGGCGTGGACTGGACGCCATGCTCGGCCTTGAACGCGTCGGTCGCGGCGCGCGACGTCAGCCACTTGTCGTCGACCGAGAAGCCCTGGCGGCGAAGCAGGTGCCTGGCCTTCAGTCCATAAGGGCAGACATGCTGCTCCATCACCATGCGGTAGAGCGTGGCCCGGCGAGGCTGCACTGAATCCTGTGCCACTGAGAGAGCTCCCTTTACTACGTCGTAGTTAGTTTCCAGGCGGTTTTGGCGCCAATTCAGGCGCATCTGCGGCAGGAGGATTGGCCTCAAGATCAGCTATCAGCGTCTCCATCTCGGAAATCTCCCTGACCTGCGCTTCAATGATGGCATCCGCGAGTTGCCGGACTCTTGGGTCCTGGATGCGCGCTCGCTCGCTGGTCATGATCGCGATGGAGTGGTGCGGAATCATGGCCTTCATGTAGGAGACATCGCCCACCGTGGCTTGGCTTCGCACAAACCAAAGCGATCCGGAAAAGACCAGGATACTGGCGGCGAATATGGCAAGATTGATGCGTTTGCTCGAATACATCTTCAGCATGAACGAGAGCATGACGATCGCCATCACAGCGCCCATCAGAAGCGCCATCCAGCCACGGGTTTGGCTGAACCAGACATGATCGATCTGGTATGTGTTGAGGTACATCAGAACGTACATGATAATCGTCGACGTTAAGATCATCGCTCCGAAGCGGAGATAGCTCATTCTTGCATTTCCTTGTCTTTCACAGTGATGTGTTAAAAGTGGCACACGCTTTAGATCCGGACCGAACGCAGCCGGAGGGCGTTGGCGATCACGGACACGGACGACAGGCTCATCGCAGCGGCCGCGAACATCGGGGAGATCAGAATGCCAAAGAACGGAAACAGGAGGCCGGCCGCTACTGGTACACCGGCGGTGTTGTAGACCAGGGCGAAGAACAGGTTCTGCTTGATGTTGCGCATGGTCGCGCGAGAGAGCCGACGAGCGCGCACGATGCCGTTGAGGTCGCCCTTGATCAGGGTGAAGCCTGCGCTCTCGATCGCGACATCGGCGCCCGTGCCCATCGCAATCCCGACATCGGCCTGGGCCAGCGCGGGCGCATCGTTCACGCCGTCGCCCGCCATCGCCACTTTGCGGCCCTGGTCCTGCAGATCTTTGACGATGCGGGCCTTGTCCTCAGGCAGCACGTCGGCGCGGATCTCGTCGATCCCCAGCTTCATGGCCACCGCCTTCGCCGTACGCGCGTTGTCTCCGGTTGCCATGACGATGCGGAAGCCCTCCTCGTGCAGCGCCTTCAAGGCAGCCAGCGTCGTCTCCTTGACGGGATCCGCCACCGAGACGAGACCAGCGATCCTCCCTTCGACAATGACGAACATTATGGTCTCCCCCTCGTCACGCCGGGCGTTAGCGATTTCGGAGAGACTGCCGCCGTCGAGGCCGAGATCTTGGACCAGCCGCGCATTGCCGAGCGCCACCCGCTTGCCATCGACCACACCCACCACCCCTTTGCCCGTCACCGCCTCGAACTCCTCGGCCTTGGCCAAAGCGATCCCGCGCTGCGCTGCTCCGGCAACGATCGCTTCGGCAAGTGGATGTTCCGAGCCACGTTCCAGGCTGGCAGCCAGACGCAGTACCTCGTCCTCGTCATGGCCGGCTTCGGGCAGGATGGCGACGAGCTTCGGCTTGCCGACGGTCAGCGTGCCGGTCTTGTCGACGATCAGCGTGTCGACCTTGGCGAAGCGCTCCAGCGCCTCGGCGTTCTTGATCAGGACACCCGCCTGGGCGCCCCGGCCCGTCGCCGTCATGATCGACATCGGGGTTGCCAGCCCGAGGGCGCAGGGGCAGGCGATGATCAGGACCGCCACCGCCGACACCAGCCCATAAGACAGCGACGGCTCCGGACCCCAGATCGCCCAGGCGACAAAGGCAAGGACCGCGATCACGATCACCGCCGGCACGAACCGGCCAGCTACGGCATCCGCGAGCTTTTGGATCGGGGCGCGGCTACGCTGGGCGTTCGCCACCATCTCGACGATCTGGCTGAGCATCGTGTCGGCACCGACGCGTTCGGCCATGATCACCAGGCTGCCGGTGCCGTTGATCGTAGCACCTGTGACCTTCTCACCCTCGACCTTCTCGACCGGAACGGGCTCGCCGGAGATCATCGACTCGTCGACCGAGGATCTGCCCTCGATCACGACACCGTCGACCGGAATCTTGTCGCCTGGCCGCACGCGCAGGCGGTCGCCGACCACGACATTCTCAAGCGGGATCTCTTCCTCCCGCCCATCCGCCCGGATCACGCGCGCGGTCTTGGCAGCGAGATCCAAAAGGGCGCGGATCGCCGAGCCGGTACGCTCGCGGGCGCCAAGTTCCATCAACTGGCCAAGCAGAACCAGAACCACGATCACCGCGCCGGCCTCGAAATAGACACCGACGTGACCTTCCGGGCTGCGGAACCCGTCTGGAAAGATTTCCGGCAGCAGCACCGCGACCACGCTGAACAGATAGGCCGCGCCCACACCCATGGCGATGAGCGTGAACATGTTCAGGCTGCGGTTGGTCAAGGACCTGGCACCGCGTACGAAGAACGGCCAGCCGGACCACAGGATGACCGGCGTGCCTAGCAGGAGTTCGATCCAAAGGGTGGTTTGTTCCCCGAACAGGTCGCGGACGGCGCCCAGCCCGACGAAGGGTCCCATCGTCAGCACCAGGAGAGGCACGGTCAGCACCGCGCCGATCCAGAACCGACGCCTGAAATCGACGAACTCCGGGTTGGGTCCTTCATCGGCGCTGGGAACTCCCATTGGCTCCAAGGCCATGCCGCAAATCGGACAGTCGCCCGGCGCATCGCGCACGATCTCCGGATGCATCGGGCAGGTATAGAGCGTACCTTTTGGGGCTTCCTTGGCAGGCTCGTGCCGGCCTTCCAGGTATGTCCCCGGATCGGCTTCGAACTTGCCGCGACATCGCGCCGAGCAGAAATGGTAGGTCTTGCCATGATGCTCATGGCTGGGCGTGCCCGCAGCAAGCTTCACCGTCATTCCGCACACCGGATCCCTGGCTGTCGCATCGGTGGTCGGCTCGAGCGCAGGGTCGTGATGATGACCATGCTCATGCTGCATGTGCTCGTTCATTCTCATCATATCTTTTTGACCACTCGACCAGGTCGCAGGCGAAGCGCGGCGGCTTGTTCCAGGATGAACCATCCATCGAACACCTCGATCTGATGGCCGATCGTCCGATGCGCCATCGGGCAGACGACGACCCCTGGAGGCCAAGTTGAAGAACCTGGCCTCCTCATCGGACGCACCTGCCCCGGCGACTGCAACCCGCAGGGGCGCCGGGCCGACATTCAATCTCATGGCCGGCGCGGATCCCTTGATGAGCAGACCCAACATGAAGGCCGGGAGACCCACTGCCCACGACCTGCAGCGTGGGCAGTGGGTCTGCCTGATCGGCTCCTTCTAGACTGCGACGTCCGCCTTGCGCTCGGCCGGGAAGCCCGCCTGCGCGAGTGCGGCGATAACGGCATGGCTGTTCTGCCGGGTAGCAACCCGCACCTCGCGCGTCACCATCTCGATCTGGACCCGGGCATCGGGATCGATGCTCAATACCGCCTTGGTGACCGACTTCGCGCAGCCACCGCAAGCCATGGTCGGGACTTGGAGATGCAGCATCGAATGCTCCCGTTCTACTGCTTGCCTATCATGTGAGGCTTACCATCGTTGGAAGGTCAAGGGACGCTGCGTTGGTTTTTTTGGGCTCTCGCGCCCGGTCGGCTCATGCAAGGTGCGTCTGCCGCCCAAGGTCGGAAAACATCGAGGATTCAAGGATTCTCCGACTTGGTCCGCTGCTCGGCGATCAGGCCCTCCAGCGTCGCGCGTTCTACGGCACCCGGAATGATTTGGTCGCCGATGACAAAGCCCGGCGTGCCGTTGATGCCCAAGGCAACCGCAAGGGCACGCGTATCTTCGATGGCGCGATCGGTGGCGGCATCGGCCATATCCTGCTTGAGCCTCGGCAGGTCCAGCCCCACCTGGGCGGCCACCTCGAAGACCTTGTCGGCGGTCACCTTGTCCTCTCCCTGCATCAGCCGGTCATGGAAGTCCTCGTATTTGCCTTGCCGATCCGCCGCGAGCGCGGCACGGGCGGCGACTTCCGAGTCCGGCCCGAGGATGGGAAACTCCTTGTAGACCAGCCGCAAGGACGGGTCGGCGGCGCGCAGCTCCGCCATGGTCGGCGCTACCGCTCGGCAATAGGGGCAGTTGTAGTCGAAGAACTCGACCAGCGTGACATCGCCGTCCGGGTTCCCGCCCACCGGGGAGGTGGGATCGTGGAAGATATCGTCGCTCCGGGCGGCGATCGTGCTCTTCACGTTCTCCTCTTGGGCAGCCTGCTGCCTATCCTGGAAGATCTGCACGGCCTCCATGATGACCTCGGGGTGCTGCAGCAGGTAGGCGCGCACCCGTTCGCCGAACGCGTCGGTTTCTGCGGCAGGCGCCGACGTGACCGGTCCGGATGGGGTCTGCTGGGCCATGGCAGGCCAGCCGACCGCGGAAGCCACGAGTGCTCCCGCAAGGATGATCGACGTGCGTTTCATCTGGTGTCCTCCTCCATGCTGCTCACGCAGCCAAGTTCGACCAAGAAGCTCTGTCTGGTTCGCCGATCGCCAAGAGTTGGCGGCGTTCGGCCCAGGATGCGAAAGTGGCGGCCGCGCAAGCTCTTGCCGTTCATTGGCCGTCTTCATCCGATCCGGGCCAGCAGGGGAAAGTTCTCCAGCAACCAGTACGAGAAGAGAGACAGGCGGCCGGTGATCATGGCGACGCCCATCAGGATCATCACCACGCCGGCGCCGACCTGAAGGTATCGGCCAGCGCGTCGCATCGTCCTCAGCCGCCGCATCAGCCCGTCCGCGAAGGCGGCGGAGACGATAAAGGGCACGCCCAGGCCCAGCGAATAGATGGCGAGCAGAAGGATGCCGCTGGTGACGGACGCCGACAGCGCGCTCGCGGTGAGGATGGCGCCCAGCACCGGGCCAATGCACGGGGTCCAGCCGAAGCCGAACGCCGTTCCGAGAAGATAGGCGCCAGCCGGTCGACCGGCGCGCACGTCGCCATGAAAGCGCAGGTCCTGCTCCAGCCAGGGAATCCGGACGAGGCCGGTCATGAACACCCCGAACAGGACGACGATCAGTCCGCCTGCGATCGTGGCTTCGTAGCGGAACGAGAGCAAAAGCCGGCCTAGCGCGGTAGCGCTGGCACCGAACAGGACAAAGATCGTCGAAAAGCCAAGAACGAAGCAACTGCTCAGCAGCAGCGTCGACCGCGGACTTCGCGTCCCGGTGCCGCCTTGCGCCAGGCTGTTCCCGGAAATGTAGGAGACGTATCCTGGCACCAAGGGCAGCACGCACGGCGACAGGAAGGAGATGATGCCCGCCACGAAAGCGCCTACGAGCCCGATGTTCGAGATCACGTCGTCCTTCCTCCCTCGACAAGCCGTCAGAACAGATTTCTTATCCTGTCCCAGATAGGTGGGGCTTCATGCGGGTGGCCTGCCTGGGCGCGGTTCGCCAACGCGTTGACGTACACGACAAAATGGACCGGCTGGAAATCGAGGCCGTGGAACCGGGCGCGTAGGCGCCCATCCTGGTCAATTACGTGCGTGACCGCCCCGTGCATCTGCATTTCGTCGGCCGAGGGCGTGAACTCCAGGCCGTAGGCCCGTGCAAGGGCTCGGGTAGCATCGGCGGGCTGATCCGGTGCAGCCGTGAGAAAGGTCCAGTTTGTCGGGTCTAGAGCATGGGCTGGGCCATACTCCCGCAGGACCTGGCTCGTGTCGCGGTTGGGATCGGTTGTCACGGTGACGAACGCGACCTGCCCCTTCATCGGGGTCGCGTTGATCATCTCCTGGAGCTTCGCCATCTTCTCCACCTGCAAGGGGCACACGTCCGGGCAACTCGCGTAGACGAAGTTCAGGACGACGACCTTGCTGCGATAGTCCGCAAGGCGGACGACACGACCATCCGAATCCTGCAGCGTGAAGTCTGGGGCCTGGCTGTCGACCAGCTGGGCGTGCGGTTCCTTGTCATGAAGTTGCTGCTCGACTTCCTGAAGGGAATGGGCAAAGGCCGGGGAAGCGATCGTCGACGCCAGGACAAGCGTCAGAATGGCACGTCGTCGGGTCGGCATGATGATCACCTGCAGAGGCGAGGCTGTCCGCCCCTTCGGAAGAAAGAGCGGACAGCGCCGGTTGACTTGGTCAGCCCTGGTTGTCGGGCTGCTGCATCTTCGGCTTCATCGGCATGTCCGAGTGGCCTTCACTCTTCATGTTCATGGCCTGCATCATGTTGTTGCAGTTTTCCATCATCTCGCTCATCCGGGACATCATCTTCATCATGCCGTCGTTGCCCATCATTCCCGAACCCATCATCGAATCAGGTTTGTCGTTCGACGTCGGAGCGTCCTGGGCGTGAAGGGCGTTGGCACCCGCGAGGCCAGCAACGAGCGTGGCCGCAACAGCAAGAAGCTTCATGGAGTAGCGCATCGGTAGTCTTTCCATTGGTGATTGAAGGGAGGATGTTTCAAAAGTCGATTATCTGGGGCGGCTTTCTCCTTTGATGGTCGGCTTGGATTGTCCGGCGGCACTCAAGGCAGGAGGCGCTTGCCATGGCCGCCGGACATGCCGGGCGTCACGGACATCGGAGCGACCGCATCGAGCGGGTTGTCCGTGCCAGCGACGTCGCGGACAGGGTGAGAACCAGCGACGCCGGCGCCGGTCTTCTTCATGCACAGGCCGAGCGCGCACATGATCGTGCACGGCAGCAGGCTCAGGAGGATTGGTGCCACGCCCGCTGCGACGAGCCAGCTCCAGTTGAGGGCGAGGCCTGCGACCACGATGGCGCCACCGAGCAGCAGCCACCCGCGCCAGCCGAGGCGACGGCGAACAACGGCAAGGCTTCTCCCCGCAGAAAATCCCGGGTCGGGTTGCCCCATTGCCTGGTCGGTCATGCTCACTGCTCCATGGCCGGCGCTGTGACGGGAACATCGTCCGGCTGCGCGATGACCTGCTGGAAGAAATCGATCATCTCCGGGGCATCCCATTCCGCAGGGCCAACCAATCTGCCGATCTCGCGCCCCTGCCGGTCGATCAGGAGGGTGGTCGGCAGCCCGACCGCCCCAAGAGTGCTGGCCGCCCGACCCGACGGGTCGATCAGAAGATCGAGCTGCTCGACCCCGATCTCGGCATAGAAGTCCCGCACCGCCTCCGGACCCTTGCGATCGATCGACAACGCGACGACCTGGAATACGTCGCCACCAAGGGTCGCCTGCAGGCGGTCCAGGGTCGGCATCTCGGTGCGGCAGGGCAGACACCAAGTCGCCCAGAGATTGAGCAGCACGACCTTGCCCTTGTAGTCGGTGAGCAGCCGCGGCTGCCCATCGGCGTCCTCGAAGGCAAGCGCCGGCAGGGCTCTGGGTGTCTCGGCGAGCGCGAAGTCGGCGGGCACCTCCATCGCCCCGGCAGGTCCGGCCAAGGCGAGCACAGCCGCCACCACCGCGACGATCCGTCGGTTCAAGACCGTTCTCCCCGAAACTGGCGGACCCGCGACCGTATCGCTTCAGCATGGACCTGCCGCGTAACGGCACCGGCCATCCTGATCATTCCGTTGCGTAGACGGTGGGCGCCCCATCCTGGCCGACAGCGTAGACCTTGAACGGCTCCTCCTTGGCACCACCCATCCCGGGTGATCCCATGGGCATGCCGGGAAGAGTGATGCCGGCGATGTCGGGGCGTTCGGACAGGAGCTTGCGCACCAGGTTTACGGGCACATGGCCCTCCACCACATACCCATCGACAAAGGTGACATGGCATCCCTGGAAATCCTCGGGCACGCCGGCTCTGCGGCTGATCTCGGCGAGATCGTTGGTCGGCTTCACGTCGACCTCGAATCCATTGTCCCGCAGATAGTCCGCATAGCCCTCGCAGCATCCGCATTGCGGGTTCTTGTAGAGGACCGCGGAGGTCTGCTGAGCCATGGCCTGCATCGGCGGAGCCAGCAGCGTGATGATGGCGCCAAGGCGCAGAATTCGGTTCATGATCGTCTCCGTAAGTAAAATCATGATCAGTCGACCCGGAGGATGGTCATCATGCCGGTCACCTGATGGTCCGTGACGTGGCAATGCAGCATCCAGTCGCCCGGGTTGTCCGCGACGAAGGCGATTTCGACCCGCTCCCACGGGGCCAGTAAGACCGTATCGCCCCACTGCTGGTGTGGAACGTTCGAGCCGTTCCGGCTGAGCAGGAGGAAGCTGTGGCCGTGCAGATGCATGGGATGCCACCAGGCCGTCTCGTTGCGCAGCGCCAGGATGTGGCTGGTGCCGCGGGGAAGGACGAGGGACGGCGTCATGCCTGCGTGGCCGTCGCCGTGCATCGACACGCCGTTGATCGCCCAGATGCCACTCCCCTGCATCTTGCCGGCGTTCGCCAAAGCGTCCCCGCCCATCATGCCGCCCTGAAGCACGAGTTCATGCCGCTCGGCCGCGTCCAGGTCGGGAATCGGCAAAGGGTTGGGCGGCAGGGTCGACACCCCGCCGGAACCGCTCCGACGGAGCGGCTCCTGCCGGAGGTAGGCCAGATGGGTGAGTGGATAGGCCAAGCCGTCGTAGAAGTCGTCGATGACCGGGTAGCGGCGGCCGGGTTCGCCCTGCATGTCGAGCATGACGTCCAGACGCATGGCCGGGCCGAGGAGCAGCAGGTGTTCTTCTGGCTGGAATGGCTGGCATGGCTGGCCATCGACCGCCACGACCACCGGGCGATGACCCTCGAAGCGCAAGGCCATGATGCGGGCGAGAGCGGCGTTGACGAGGCGCAGGCGGATACGCTCGCCAGCCCGTACCGGCTGGTCGGCTGGCGTCGCCCCATTGATCGTGACGGTGTTCCCGACACGGCCGGACATCGCCGCTTCCATGGCATTGCCGAAGCCGGGAGCGACCTGCCCTTCCTTGGTCAGCCGCCAGTCCGCGAGCATCCAGAGGACGTCACGGTCGACGTCCACAGGCTCGGCCTCGTCGACGATCAGCGCTCCTGCAAGACCGCGGCCAATCTGTTGCAGGCTGTTGGCGTGCGGGTGGTACCAGAAGGTACCGGCATCGGGTGGGGTGAACTCGTAGACGAAGCGGCCACCCGGCTTGATCGGCGGCTGGGTCAGGCCGGGCACACCATCCATGGCGAAGGGCAGCCGGATTCCATGCCAGTGAACGGTGGTATCCTGGTCGAGCCGGTTCTCCACGGCGATGCGCACCGGCGTCCCCTGCCGCACCCGGAGGACCGGGCCCGGCACACGACCATCGTAGGCCCAGACGGCGGTGGCTGGACCGGGCGCGCCCCTCAGGTTGGCCCACCAGGGCGCTGCCGCGATCCGGTGATCATACCGGTCCGCCGCCTGCGCCGGCCGCGGCGTCCTTGCCACGGCCGCCACGATCCCTGTTCCTGCGAGAGCGAATGCCCTGCGGGAAATCATCACGTTCAATTTGTTGTCCACCTTCGACAGTGCCGCGATCGCGGCAGATGGCGAACGTCATCGACCTCCGGTCGACGTGAGGACGCTGCCTGAGGTGGGGGAGATCCCAGACGCGTTCGGACGCAGGGGGACCGGCACGCGGGGCGGCCGGGCTGCGTCAGGCGGTGGCGGTGGATCTAGGCGGATGAGGGTCGGGCGAGACCTGCCTGCCGACCAGGAGCGATTGGGCCCGCGACGATGGCGCCGACGCTTGGCGCAGCCGCATCGGCAACGTCTGAGGCAGAACCGCAGGGGCGGAAAGCATACAGGGCACGGCACAGGCCAGCGCCTCCATATCGCCACCCGTGCTGCCGCAGTCCCCAGCCTTGGGCCCTTGCGCGTCCATCTGTGCAGGAGCGCCCATCAAGCAGGGCTCGTTGCTGGCCGTGGCCATGGAGGTCGCAGCCCCCATCACCAGGATGGAGACGAACAGCAGAGCAAGGGCGATGCGCGAGAGCCAGTCGGACATGGTGGGGTAGAGTGGCATCGAACACTTCCTGCGACAAGAGGCTGTAAGTAGCTCTCTTTGCCCGGTCCATATTGCTCGCTCGCATGCAACTTTCTGCCTGCGTTGCCGACGGGTCCGTTGACGGCTGCACCCCCTGGAAATCTCGCTGCGGCCTGGCATGTCGGGTCTGTCTCCCGCCTAGGCGCAATCGGGAACCCCAGGGATCCGCTCCACCGGCCACTTTGTCACAGTAGCGGATTTCGCCGATTGACCACCGTTGCAATTGGCGAGGCTTCTGTTCATTTGTCCCGATGACAAGGCACCGGCGGCTTTCGGAGTCGGGGATCCGTTGCTGTCCTAGATGGGTGCTGTCGAAGCCCACTTATATAGCGCTCCTACCCACTAAGGTCTGTCCGACTCGACGATGGTACGGTTGATCGCACGGCTCGTCATCGCCCTGGTGACCCTTGGAACGCTCGCAAGCGTCGACGCCGCGGCGGGTCATGATCGTGCGGCGGCGTGGTCGCCGACCTCCTCCGTGGTGGATCTGTCGAGCATCGGGAGCGGTGAGCCGCAACTTGGTGCGCCTGCCAAGACCTGTCCCGGCGAAGTCCCCGATCATGGGCACCGTACCGTCGACTCGCACCCGTGCTGCTCTAGCGTCTGCCCGGAGCCGGCCTGGTTCGTCAGGCCGGGCGGCGGAGCGTTCCGTTCCGCGCGTCACCGCTTCGTTTGGATGAACCAGAAGGCGCACCCGAACGTGGGGTCTCCCCCGCGTCGTCCTCCACGTCTCCAGATCTGAGTAAAGGCAGGTTCGCCTCCCGTCCGGGACCGGTACGAGATGACCGCTTCCGCAGGGAGGATCCGTGTCCGGATACTGCCCTCATCATGGCTGCTCTGCCGTGTCTGCCCGCCGCTCCTCGGCGAGACCGGCAATCCATCAGATCGATCGTGGAGACTTTGACATGTTCCGTACTTTCGCGACGGGCGCTGCCCGTCTGTCCGTTGCCGCCCTGCTCCTGGCTTCGGTCGCGGTCGGCACGGCCGTGGCCGACGCAGGTCATGGCAGCTCGTCGATCGGCAAGCCTGGCGATGCCTCGGATGCCGATCGCGTCATCCAGATCAAGATGAACGATAATTTCTATGAGCCGGAATCGGTTCAGGTGCGCGCCGGCGAAACGATCCGGTTCATGCTCACCAACAACGGGGAATTCCTGCACGAGTTCAACATCGGCACGGCTGCCATGCATGCCGAGCATCAGCAGGAAATGGCGATGATGATGGAGCATGGCATGCTCACGCCGACCGGCATGAACCACGACATGGACAACATGGACCACTCCAAGATGGGTGGCATGGACATGGCCGAGATGAAGCACGACGACCCGAACAGCGTGCTGGTCGAGCCGGGTGCCAAGGCCGAACTGGTCTGGACGTTCACCGAGGACACGGCGCTCGAGTTCGCCTGCAACATTCCCGGGCATTACGAATCGGGCATGGTCGGTCCGATCAAGATCCGCAACTGACTGAATGCGCTCTCCCAGAAGCGAAGGATGACATGATGCCCAGGAATTTCTTGGGTGCTCTGGGCCTGGTGCTGGCGGCGACGGCCGCCAGCACCCTGGCTTCACCCTCCCTGGTCGCCGGGACCTATGATCTCGTGATCGAAGAGCAGACCCTCAACGTGACCGGCGTGGACCGGCCCGGCATGGTGATCAACGGCCAATTCCCGGGCGCGCCGCTGCGGCTGAAGGAAGGCGAGGACGTCACGATCAACGTCACCAACCGTCTCGACGAGGTGACGTCGGTCCATTGGCATGGACTGCTGCTGCCGAGTTCCGAAGATGGCGTGCCCGGCGTCAGCGACGGCTTTGACGGCATCATGCCGGGCACCACGCACACCTACCGGTTCCCGGTCCGGCAGGCCGGCACCTACTGGTTCCACAGCCACTCGGGCGTCCAGGAGCAGCTTGGCGTCTATGCGCCGATCGTGATCGAGCCGCAAAAGCGCGAGCCGTTCCGCTACGACCGCGAGTACATCATCCAGCTCTCCGACTGGACGGACGAGAACCCCGAACGGATCATCGACAACCTCAAGCGGGACCCCGGCTACTACAACTACAGCAAGCCGACCTGGTCGGACCTCGTCCGTGATCTGTGGAACGCCGATTCGGCAGAAGCAAAGAAGGACGTCGTCCAGGAGCGCTGGGCGTGGGCCAAGATGCGGATGGACCGGACCGACATCGCCGATGTCACCGGCTACACCTTCCTGGTCAACGGCCAGTCGCCGGAGCGCAACTTCACGGCCCTGTTCGAGCCGGGCGAGCGGATCCGGCTGCGGTTCATCAACTCGTCGGCGATGACCTATTTCGACGTGCGCATTCCCGGCCTGAAGATGACCGTGGTGCAGGCGGACGGCAACAACGTCCAGCCGACGCCGGTGGACGAGTTCCGGATCGCGGTCGCCGAAACCTATGACGTGATCGTGCGGCCGGATGAGGACAGGGCCTACTCGATCCTCGCCGAGTCGATGGACCGGACGGGCTTCGCCCGCGCGACCCTCGCCACGCGCAAGGGCATGGTCGAGCCGCTGCCGGCGCATCGGCCCCGGCCGATGCTGACCATGGCCGACATGGGGATGAGCTTCGGCCCGACCGGCCTCGAGCGCGGCACGCCCCGACCCGAGACCGATGCTCCGGGCCACGTCCCGCCGATGGACATGGATCACGGCGACATGGCCGGCATGGACCATGCCAAGACGGACGGGATGGGCGACATGGCCGGCATGGATCATTCCAACATGAAGGGAATGGGCGACATGGCCGGCATGGATCATTCCAAGATGGAGGGAATGGGCGACATGGCCGGCATGGCTATGGCCGATCCGATCGCCGTGGATACGGGCGCGCCCGCGGGCACCAAGGTCCTGTCGTACCGCGACCTGAAGGCGCTCGCCTCGCCCTTCGACGCCCGGGAGCCGGACCGGATCATCGAAGTCCGGCTGACCGGCAACATGGAACGCTATTTCTGGTCGATCAACGGCAACAAGTTCGCCGATGCCCAGCCGATCGTCCTGAACTACGGCGAGCGGGTGCGGTTCCGGTTCATCAACGAGACGATGATGAACCATCCGATGCATCTCCATGGCATGTGGATGCTGCCCCGGGTCGGCAACGATGCCCGTGATCCGCTGAAGCATGTCGTGAACATCAAGCCGGGCACGTCGCTCGACGTGGACATCCCGGTGGATGCCGAGGGCGGCTGGGCGTTCCACTGCCACCTGCTCTACCACATGGAAACCGGGATGATGCGCAAGGTTGTCGTCCAGCGCCAGACGGCAGCGGCGGAGTGAACGGGCAGTGAACAGGATATGGTACGAAACGGCAGTTCTCGGCGCCGCCGGAGTGATTTCGCCTTTTCTTCTGGCATCGTCCGTCGCCGCACAGTCTGCGGCCGGCACGGCAGAGATGACGCCGCCCGCCCATGGCGCAGAGCTTTATGGCCAGGTCATCGTGGACGAGCTGGAGTATCGCTTCGGCGACGGCAAGCCCGTGGTCGGCTGGGATGCCCAGGCCTGGTATGGCGGCGACTACAACAGCGTATGGCTGAAGACGCAGGGTGAATATGCTGCGTCGGAATCCTTCGAGTCGGCCGAGGTGCAACTGCTCTACTCGCGGCTGCTCGGCTATTACTGGGATGTCCAGGCAGGCCTGCGCTACGACTTCGAGCCCAGCCCGTCGCGCGCCTATGGCGTCATCGGGCTGCAGGGGCTCGCACCCGGCTACTTCGAGGTCGACCTCCAGGGCTTCGTGAGCGAGGAGGGCGTGGCGTCGGCGCGCCTGGAGCTGGAATACGACATGCTGATCACGCAGCGGCTCGTGCTCCAGCCCAAGCTCGAGACCAATGTCGCGTTCGGCAACGACCGGGAGATCGGCAGTGCCAGCGGGTTCAACGACATCGAGCTGGGCCTGCGCCTGCGCTACGAGGTCATCCGCGAGGTGGCGCCCTATATCGGGGTGAGCTGGGAACGCCAGCTCGGCAACACGGCCGACCTTGCCCGTGACGAGGGGGAGGATGTCGACAACCTGTCCTTCCTGGTGGGTGTTCGCATCTCGTTCTGAGACCAGACGAGTGGCGGGGCGGCGGTCACTCCGGCGACGGGCGTGACGCCGCCATCCAGCGCTCCTGAATGTCTTCCGGCCAGGTGCTGGCGATGAAAGCCAGCACCGCGCGGATCTGCTCGTCCGTGAGGATTCCGTCGAACGCCGGCATGTCGGTCGGGTAGCCTGCCGGGGCCATGGCCGCGATGCCATGCTTGGTGATGTCGAACAGCATGTCCTGCGGATGATGCCAGGTGTGGCCGGTGATGCCGTGAGGCGGGGCCGGCAGCTTTCCATCCGGCTTCGCTTCCCGCCAGTCTGGCTCACCCTCCAGATCCACGCCGTGGCATGAAGCGCAGTGCTGGGCATAGATGGCCTGGCCTGTGGCGACCTGGGCAGGATCGTTCGGGTCGATCCCGGCCTCGGCCGGGATCTGCATCCACACAGCGGCAGCCCCTACCACCAGGACCGCCAAAGCAACCGCGCCCGTCCGTCTTCTCGTCCACACGATCATCTCTCGTTCCTGCGCATTCGCTGGTCTGCTTCCCCTAAACGAACGGCCTTCATTCCATCATAACAAGGATCTCCCATGCATGCTTTTTTAGGTCGAACAGTGGCTTGCCTAGCCATTCTGACGATAGGGATGGCTGTTACTGGGCCGGTGCTAGCAGTCGAGGATCTCAGCCTCGACGAACTCGCTCGACGCACGCACATCCACGACTTGGCGGTAGATCGGCGACAGCGAGACCAGCTTTTAATTGCGACCCATCACGGTCTGTTCCGAACACAGCCAGGCGGCAGAGTACAGCGGGTCTCAGCGATCCAAGATTTGAAGCGTTTCAGTCTTGATCCAGGGAATCCGGAACAGCTTTACGCAAGCGGCCATCCATTGGCAGGCGGCAATCTTGGCTTGTTGGTCTCAAAAGACCTGGGGGCTACGTGGCAGGAAATCCTGGCCGGCGTGGAGGCGCGTCGCGACTACCACCAAGTGGCGGTCAGCGGGGCCGATCCCACTCGACTCTACGTAGCCGATGATGTCTTGCGGGTTAGCACAGATAGCGGGCAAACCTGGAAGACTACCAGCCCTTTGCCCGAAGGACTGATTGATCTGGCCACGTCGGCAACCGATCCGAGCAGGATCTACGCCGCAACCCGCCATGGCCTGCTGCGCAGCAACGACAGCGGGAAGAGCTGGGATGCGTTGATCGAACGATCACCGATCACGATGGTCGAGGTAGCCCCGGATGGGACGCTCTATGCCTTCGTCGTTGGGCAGGGCCTCATGCGAAGACAGGAGGATGAGGCGGAGTTCGAGAGGGTAGGCGCCGGAGATTACTACATCCTCCGTCTGGCAACCGATCCGGCTGATCCGCAGCGCCTGTTTGCAGCGACCCATGACGGCAGCGTCATCGCCAGTAGCGACGGCGGCTTAAGCTGGCTGCCCTTCGAGGGATAATGTAGGTTCACGGCCACAGGACTTCGCGGGTGCGACGGCGGCGATGATGTCTCGACCACTGTCTAAAGCCTTCGACCAGGAACTTTGCGCCCGACCCGCTTGAGCTTGTCTCTTCAATCATTACGCATCTCGACCATCTCTTCATCCGCGAACAGGCAGGCCCGATCAGCGGTCGCCACTTGGGAGATAGCCTGCCCGGTCAACGCGAGCGGCGCGTCGTCCTGCTCATTGGCCACGTCCAACAACATCAGGCCGAGTCGCAGTAGAGCGGGCGCGCGATCAGGACGCGCTGTTTTTGGCCGCCGGAGAGCAGCGCGCCCATGTTACTGATCAAGGTGCCGTAGCCCATCGGCATGGCGACGATGTCGTCGTGCACCGTGGCCATTGCGGCACCGGCCTCGATCCGCTTCCCGGTCGGGCTAGCAGACAAAGAGGCTGATGTTGTCGGCGATGCTGCCGACGAACAACTGGTCGTCCTGCATAACCACGCCGATCATTAATCGGTGTTTACCCCGGACGATCCACGCGATGAGCGATGCATTGCGTGCAGTGGCGTGTGAGGCCGAAATGCCCTTCCTCGATCCTCAACGGCTGATGATCTGGTGGGGCAGCCAGTCCTCTAACTTGACGAACTCCTGCTAGTGGTCTGAGTTACAGATTGGCTTGCACTCTGGATGAAGTGGGCGATTGTAGCATCTTCGTTAGGAGAGGCTGCCATGGCTCGGGGTCCGAAGGCGCTTGCTGTCGAACTGACATCGACGGAACGGGCGGCGTTGGAGAACCTGATCCGGCGACACCCTGGGACAGGCGCTGGCGTAACGTGCCCGGGTGGTGCTCGCCTGTGCCGAGCCTGACGCCACCAATCTTGGAGTAGCCTGGGTACTTGGTGTGAGCCGGTCGACGGTGGCCCTGTGGCGCCGGCGCTTTGCCCTGCATCGGCTGGAGGGTCTGGTCGATGCGCCACGTTCCGGTGCGCCAAGACAGATCGACGACGAGGCCGTGGAACGTCTGGTCGCGCTGACCCTGGAGGAGATGCCGGCCAACGCCCCCACTGGAGCACCCGGTCGATGGCAGGGGGGCCGGGTTGAGCCAAACGGCGGTGAGCCGGATCTGGCGGGCCTTTGGTCTGCGGCCGCACCGGGTGGAGGCGTTCAAGCTCCCGACCGATCCAGCCTTCGTGGAGAGGGTCCGCGATGTGGTCGGCCTGTATCTGAACCCGCCCGACCGGGCGTTGGTGCTGTGCGTCGACGAGAAGCCGCAGATTTAGGCGCTGCGGCCGACGGCGCCCATCCTGCCGATGCGACCCGGCCAGCCCGAGCGCCAGACCCATGACTATCGGCGCTGCGGCACCACCGACCTGTTCGCAGCTTTGGACATCAAGGCCGGCACCGTCATCGGCCGCTGCCAGCGCCGGCATCGCAGCATCGAGTTCCGCGCCTTCCTCGACTCGATCGAGGCAAGCGTGCCGGCGGATGCCGACGTTCATGTGGTGCTCGATAATGCCGCCACCCACAAGACCCGGATCGTCCAGGACTGGCTGGTCAAGCGGCCTCGCTTCCACCTGCACTTCACCCCGACCTCGGCCTCCTGACTCAACCTGGTCGAGTGCTGGTTCGCTCTGCTGACCCGGCGCCGGATCGAGCGCGGCGTGTTCACCTGCACCGAGGCGTTGGAGGAGGCCATCCGAGCCTACATCGCTGCCAACAACGCAGATCCCAGACCATTCGTCTGGACCAAGAGCGCGGATACCATTCTCGCCAGCGTCGCTCGCTTCTGCCAACGGACCTCTAACTCAAGCCACTAGCCCCGCCGGGTGATCTCGATCTCGGCAAGGTCTTCGGGCATTGCACTGGCCACTCGCTCGACCAGTGCCACCAGCACGCCGCGCCAAGGGTCCACTCATACGCATGTCTCTCAAGGGTGTACCCCAGCAAGACGATCAGCCGAGACACCCTTCCCTGTCCCACATGGGTTGTTCTTGATCTTCCGAGACGCTAGGTGGAACCGATCTAGAACATGCGAGACAGATCAGCCTGTTAAGATACCCACCATCACACGGTCCTGTGCAAGTCCATTCCTGGTGACCAATTCAGCCACTTCTATTAATTTACTTTGGGCAACCTCATTGTCTCGAACGACCCGACACATCCACCGCAACGCGTTTCATCAAGGAACGTTGCGCAGCGCCTCCCACTTTTCAGTAGCGGCAGCAATATCGGCTTCTAGCTCGGCCAAGCTCTCATCCCGGCCCTGCTTGTCGTAGTAGAGGTAAAGACGGCCCTCGACGATGAGCCAGGCCTCGGGATCGATGGGTGAGAGCCGGCCAAGGCTCACGCCGCCTGTACAGAAGCCGCCAAACTGCGGAGCATAGCGAACAGGGTCGTCAGCAAACAAAGTCTTGTGTTCGGCGCTGGCAAACAGCCACCGCGCGTCCTGCCAGACGTACTGGAACTCGGGCTTGCCTTTGATCGACCGGCCATCGGTGAAGTAGGCGACCGTGTCATAACCGCGGATGGCAAGGTTGCTGGCGTCCTTGTTGACCCTCTCCCCGGCGGCGGCGGTGGAGGCTGTAAGGAGAGCAGCGAAGACCAGGACGTGCAGCCTCCAGCCCATGACATGCTGATCAAGGTTCATTGCGGCATCTCCCGCGAACCCCCACTATGCCAAGTACTCCTTGTACGCCTTGCCTGGGCAGGAAGCTACAAAGGGGCTTGCATCGAAGACGCGGAATGGCGGCCGAACCCACAAACGCGAAACCCGAAGAGGCCGTACGCGGCCGCAGGCGCAAGCTAGCTGCGATCCTGAGCGCCGACGCGGTCGGCTTTTCGCGCCAGATGCACCAAGACGAGACTGGCACGCATACGCGCCTGCGGTCTTGCCGCCAAATCATCGATCGGCTCGTCATCGAGCATGATGGCCGCATCGTCGGCTCGGCAGGCGACAGCGTGCTAGCCGACTTTCCAAGTATCGTCGAGGCGCTGACCAGCGCCATCAACATCCAACAGGTTTTGCGCGAGCACAATGCCGCCCTTCCCCCAGGACAACGGCTCGAGTTCCGCATCGGCATCAATCTTGGTGACGTAATCATCGATGGTGATGACATCTACGGCGACGGCGTCAACATCGCCACGCGCCTGCAGCAACTCGCCCAACCAGGTGGCATCCTGATCTCGCAGACCGTTTACAACCATGTCCGCGGCAAGCTTGACGTCGGCTTCGAGCCGCTGGGCATGCATCAAGTCAAGAACATCTCCCAAGCTGTCGCAATCTTCCGCGTGTGCCTGGATGGGTCAGACTCCTTTAATGGGTCAGGCTCCTCTGTTGTGCAGCCGCAAACGCGCCGGCGGATGCGCGCTAAGCCAATCTGGCTCATGACAGCGGTCCTTCTGCTCATTGCTGCGGCTGTCGTCGGCTTGTGGTTCACACGTGCAGGCCCGATGGAGGAAAGACACCAGGAGCGTGCAGAGGTGGCTGATCCGGCGGCCACCACCATACCCGTGGTTGCTGTCCTGCCATTTACCAATCAGAGCGGCGATCCAGGACAGGATTATTTCAGCGACGGGATCACCGAGGACCTGATTGCGGCGCTAGGGCGCTTTTCGAGTCTGCGTGTGGTCAGCCGCGGCACGACCTTCGCGTATAAGGGCAAGGCTGCTGACCTTACCCGGATCGGACGGGAGCTCAAGGCACGCTATGTGGTTGAAGGCAGCGTCCGCCGGGCTGGTGACCGCGTCCGGGTGGGCATCCAGCTCATGAATACTCGCGATGGGCTCCTTCTCTGGTCGGAGCGGTATGATGAAGACCTGACCGATGTCTTTGCCGTGCAGGACGCCATCGTGCAGCGCCTAGTCAGGATGCTCGCGGTGAGGGTGACCCGGGTCGAGCAGGAGCGGGCTTTGGCCAAGCCGCCAGGAGATCTTGCGGCCTACGACTATGTCCTGCGTGGCCATGAGCAGCTGGCGCAACGCACCCGTACCTCCAACGCCCAAGCTCGTAAGCTCTTCCAGCAGGCCTTTGAGCTGGACCCAAGGTACGCAGCCGCCCAGGCCGGCCTCGGCCGTGCCTATTTGGACGCAGCGCTTTTTGGCTGGACCGAATGGCCAGCACAGGCGCTCGAGCGTGCTGAGGAGATGGCGCGAAAGGCCGTCGAACTCGACAACGACGACGCAAGGAGCCACGCCCTGCTCAGCTTGGCATATGGGTTTCAGCGCCAGTGGGATCTGGCGGAAGCTGAAATCGATCAGGCCGTCAAGCTCAACCCCGGCGATCCTGAGGTTCGTGCCCTGCTCGCGGGAGTCCACATAGACAGAGGCCGTCTCGACGAAGGAATCCACGAGTATGAGACCGTTCTCTCCTTCGACCCGTTTAATGATCCTGCATGGATGGACCTGGGCACCGTCTACTACCTCGCGGGTCGCCTGCAGGATGCAGTGGATATCCTGGAGCAAAACCTCACCCGAAAGCCAGATCGAGTAGCGGCATGGGCGGTACTGACGGCCACCTATGCGGAACTCGGATTGAAAACGCAGGCACGAGAAGCAGCGGCAAGGGTGATACGGCTAAACCCGTTGTTTGCGGCTGAGGATTTCGCTGCGTCCTATGCCCAGCCGAACCACAGGAAGCGGCTCACAAACGGCCTCCAGCGGGCAGGGCTACCGTGACCTGTTCGTCAGGCCAGAGACTTGTCTACTTTCGATCGTGGAACCGACGATGGGTCTCCGGGATATCGAGATCCTGCAACTCGCGAGACAGCGATGACCAACCGCTGATCGCGAAGAGGCTAATTCGTCGACTAAAGGCATGACCGTCATATGATCCCTATCCTCCCTGCGCTGTATCACCCGGTTGTACGGCAAAGCCGGGGCTGTTCAGACCGTCCAGAGCGCAACTTGAATGGCAGGTGAGACTTGAGCTGGGACCATTTGTGATCTTTCAGTCAGTAACGTTCCATAACGCGCTCCGGCGCAGTAACGGGTAGCTTTTGAAGGATACTCTAAGCCGCTGACCTGGGGGAGACATGGACGTTACGGCCTGGCTCGAAGGGTTGGGCCTGAAACGGTACGCGCCGACGTTCCGTGCCAACGACATCGATGCGGAGATCCTACCCCAACTCACGTCCGAGGACGTTGCCGACCTTGGCATCTCGTCGATCGGCCACCGCCGCAAGTTGCTCAACGCGATCGCCGACCTGCGTGTGCGCGACGCCGCGGAGGCGCCAGCCACATCTCGGGCGAGCGCGGCCGAAAGGCGCCATCTGACAGTGATGTTCGTCGACCTAGTCGGCTCGACCGCGCTTTCAGCCTGCCTCGATCCCGAGGAGATGCGCGAGGTTCTCCGCACATATCAGGACGTAGTGGCGGGCGCGGTGGCGCGCTACGGCGGCCACATCGCCAAGCTGATGGGCGACGGCGTGCTCGCCTACTTTGGATGGCCGCGGGCACAGGAGGATGAGGCCGAGCGGGCGGTTTACGCCGGGCTCGACATCGCCGCGGCCGTCCTACGATTGGCGAGCCCTACCGGTGAAGCGCTCGCAGCGCGAGTCGGGATCGCGACCGGGCTCGTGGTGGTGGGCGATCTGGTTGGCGAGGGTGCTGCGCAGGAGGAGGCGGTCATCGGCGAAAACCCGAACCTGGCCGCACGGCTACAGGAGGCAGCTGCTCCAGGCGCGGTGGTGGTGGCGGACGGCACACGTCACCTCGTAGGCGAAATGTTCGTGCTATGTCCATTCGGCGCGACCCAGCACAAGGGCTTCGCCCCCGGCAGCCGCTTCGACGCCCACCGCCCGGCTCAGCTGCTGCCAATGCTCGGCCGCAATCAGGAGTTGGCGCTCCTGCAGAGGCGCTGCAGCTGGTCGACGACGCGTTGGCGGCGGTCGAACGTCTCGATGAGCACTGGTTGAGGCCGAACTCCATCGGCTTAAGGGGGAAGTCCTGCTGGCGCTTACCCAGGACCCTTCCGCCGAAACCGAGATCTCTTTGCCTAAGGCCATCGCGGTGGCTCAGCAGCAGGGCGGCAAGTGGTGGGAGCTGCGGGCCGCCACCACGGTGGCGAGGCATTGGGCGCGGCAGGGCGATCGTCGCCAAACGCATGACGTCCTCGCCCCGGTCTACAGCTGGTTCACCGAGGGCTTCGACACGCCGACCTTGCAGGAGGCCAAGGCTTTGCTCGATGCGCTTTGAAACAGCGAGGTCCTCCAGCCGCACCGTCACCCCCCGTCCGCCCGCAGCGTGTCACAGTCCGTCACCGTCGCGGGCCCGTGTTTGCAGTCGACAGCGTCCAACAGCGATGGCCGCAACGGGGGCCACGCATGAAGGCCATCATGCTGTCCCTGAAGGGCTTCGTCCCACTGGGTACGCCGGAAGAGGTCGACCGCTTCTGCCGAGCGGGGAACTGATGGAGCCTCTCGTTTTGGCCGACCCGCTCCTGATTCAGCGCTCGCTGAACATATCCGTTCCACAAAAGTCATCCTGCATCCAGGCAGGGCAGGCTGATCCGGCCTGACCGGCCGCTGCATGAGCGGGATTCACCCGCGCACAAATTGTTCGCGTTTGCCGGCGAAGACCGGGAGCGGCAGCCTTTGGTCTGCGCCGCAGTATCCACTGGCGCAACGCGAGAAGGTCTGGTCGCATGTCCATCGAAGCGTGCGAAGCCGCATCCCAGGCACAGGGCTACCGGGACCGCGACCCGGTTTGGCCGAATCAGCCTGCCTTCCCCGGACGCAGAATCGATCAGCCGCGGGGCGCGATCTGCGAGAACACCGGGAGCGTGCAGCCTCCGGCGGAGCAACGGTGTGAGCGGAACTGGCTCATCAGGGTCCTGCGGGGTTCGATCCGCTGGGCCGTAGATGGTCTCGCTTCCCGCGCCGAGCGGCGGCGGGACCGAGAGGCCGCCGACCTCATCTCGCGCAATGGAAAGAAGCTCACGGACGAGATCGAACGTCAGATTGTAGATCGAACCCAGTCGAAACGCTCCTTTGGACCACCTTGAGAAGACTACTGTCCTCCACGGCTCGAGCTCGACGCCGGAAGAGTGACGCATCAGCCAGTCATGGGGCACTGTTCAAGCTGAATTCAATTTTCTGCGAGATTTGTGGACGGCATCGCCACCTTGCCCCTCCATCGGCCTATGCCGGACGCTGAGGTAGCACGGGCGATGCCGTCTCCTTTAGCTCGGCGCGGATCCAGTTCCGGAAGACGGCGACCTCGGGACGGGTCAGAGCCTCCCGGCTGGTCGTCAGCCAGTATCCGGTCCGGCCGCGCCGCGCCGGTGCAAGAACGGGAACCAGACGGCCGGTAGCCAAGTCCATCGCGATCAGCGGCAGGCGTCCGATGGCAACACCCAGCCCCTGCGCTGCGGCTTCCATGGCCATATGGATAGTGTCGAAGCGCAGTCCCCGGCTGAGATCCAGCCCATCCACCCCTGCCAGACGAGCCCATTGCGCCCAGTCTTCAGATATATTCGTGACGTGTAGCAGCGTCTGCCGCGTCAGATCGGTTGCCGTTGCGATCCTGCCTGCCACTGCGGGCGCGCAGACCGGCACGAGCGCCTCGACAATCAGGCAGCTAGCATGGAGATCCGGCCAGTCACCCCGGCCCATGCGAATGGCCAGATCCATCCCGTCGCGCGGGAACTCGATCTGGCGGTGCGAGGTATCCACCGTCACCTCGATATGAGGGTGCTGCGCCCCGAAGCGGGGAAGATTTGGGATCAGCCACCGCAGGCCGAAGCTGGGTGCCACGCTGATCGACAAGCGACCGCTCGGTCGCCGCCCCGGAACGGCTTCGGTCGCCGTGGCTAGGAGTTCCAGCGCCTCGCGGACCCGCGGCAGATAAGCGGCGCCTGCCACCGTCATGACCAGGCCGCGGTGGCCCCGCACGAACAAGGAGACGCCCAGCCACTCCTCAAGCGAATGGATGCCATGGCTGACGGCGCTGGGGGTGAGGCACAATTCTTCCGCCGCCAGCTTGAAGCTCAAGTGTCGTCCTGCTGCCTCGAATAGGCGCAGGCCATTCAATGGCGGCAATCGGTAAGGCATCCGCACCTCTTCTGGTGTCCGGCTCGCCGGCCCAGGCAGTCTGCCAGAGTCTATGGGGTTTCCCCAGGTCTGCCATGGGCGCGGCCGCAAGCAGGTGGACCTTGATGGTCAGTCCGCCGCAAGAACGCCCCTTTCCTGCTCACTGTCTGCGGGTGCGCCCGGATGATGGTGACGTCGATCATGCAGTGCTGGTTGTTCCGGTCAGCCCACTGAACACCCGCTTCGACAGGGCGGCATGGCACCAGCGGCCGAACCGCCGGTGCATTGTCTTCCACCGGCTGCGGCGCCCATAAGCATCCGTTTACCAGCAAGCGGTTGTCTGATCTCCAGCGGCCCAAGTCATCCCCCTTGCCCGGCGGCACGCTGCAACCGGCGTCCACGGCTCCTCGCGCAGCTCGTATCGCTTGGTTGCCATCATCCGCTCCACGCTGCAGCACGAAGCCTTGTGATTCAGCACGAAACCCCTTCAAGAACCCGGAACGTCATCCGACCTAGCCACAGCCAGCTTTATTATCTGATAGCTATATAGTAGCTATCAGATAGCTTCAGTTGTGTGATACTCCCTCCCAAGCTTTAGAAGGCGCCACCAGAGTCCAACTGCTCCTGCCTGATGTATAGGGTCTGTGGTCACCGCAGGCGCGCGAAGATGGTGTCCCAGCAGTAGCCCGGGGTGCGGATGCGCTCCTTGGCAAAATAGTAGGTGTCCCACACGTCGTCGCTGAGCGGAATCTTAGCGATGAGCTCGCAGACCCGCTCGAGCGAGTCTGCCCGCCGAGCTGGTAGAGCTTGGGCGCGATCTTACAGACACCGCCCTGGACGCGATTAGCAGGCTTCAGCCGGCTATAGCGCTTGGTATCGTTGTGCTGCAGCGGTTAGCGCTTAAGGTAGCGCTCGCCGTGGCGCACCAGGACCTTTTGGATGGTGTCGAGTGCCAAGCTTGAGCCCATGCTCGCGGATGAGCTCGTTGCGGAGGCGCTTGGACCCGAGCCACCGACCGCGGTGCAGGTCCAGGATCAGAGCTATATCTTGCGGGAAGACCCTGCGCCCTGGGGAACGATGTGGTCGGGAGCTGCGGGTTTCCAGCCCAGCGATGCCGGCCTCGCGATAGCGCTGCCACCACTTGCGGAGCGTAGGGTGGGAGATGCCGCAGCGGCGGCAGACGATGCCGGCGTTGCCGATCGCTTGGTAGAACCGGATCCAGCCCAGCCGGGTGCGTGCATCCATCCCGTCTCTTCGCTGCCAGGAGCGGCTTTGACCGTGATGGGATCGGGCGATAGCCGAGCCGGTAGGATGGGGCGAGGTGCAACGAGGTCTTCAAACCCTACACCTGAGAATCCGAGGTTCGGATTAGGCGCCTTGATCTAACTTGAACAGGCCACGTGAATTTGGACTCTGGTGGCGCCTATGCCTTAGTGATCGCTGCCGGCGAAGGACACAGCGTTACGCCGCGCTCGTGGACGTCCAGCTTGGCGCCTGGATAGACGGCCACTGCTAACTCAAGGCTTTCCAAGAATTGAGCTTTGAAAGCTCGCTGCCGTTTGAAGCCTGCGCCAAACTGCGTGTGCAAGGCAGGCCAGCTCACTTCGGTGTCACGCTTAAGGGCATGAAGCCGATAGGCCAGCCAGATATAGACGTCCAACGCCATGGAACGAGGACCGATTGCGCGCAGCGAGGCCTCGTTCACCGGTACCGGATGGTCGCGTAGCGCTTGGTAGAAGGCCTCATCCAGTCGCACTCGATCCTGCCACAAGAACGGCTGCGTAGGAGTGCCAGACATCGTGATGGCGCCCTCTACGAACGCGCCGTTGCGCAGAAGCTGCTGGTCCCCAAGGCCGCCAAAGAAAGTTAGCCGGCACAAGGAGATGCGCTTGGCTTGTTCCTTCACCAGCCGATAGCTGTTCCCACCAATCGAGAGGCCCATTCTGCCGAGCCAGACCTGCATGCTGCGACCCAGTTCAATCTCGCGTGAACGAGTCTTGACTGCCTCGGACTGCAGAAACAACAGAATGAAACGGGCATACGATCCATAGGGCAGCCCTACTTCCTGTCCCTGCCGGTCGACACCAGACTGCAGGATCAGGGTAAGGTTATGCCCTTCACGCTTCCAGATGGTCTCGCTCTGCTCCTTGTGGGGGAGCGAGGTCAGCGCGAAGCCTGAATAGGTGAAGCCGATGCCTTCCGTCTCGTCGCCGAGCACCTGATAGGCTGCTTCCACCACGGCTCGCTCATGGCGAGTAACCGCTTGTCGACGAGCTTCGTCGATCCCGTGCTGGAGGATCAGGTGGTGGACGTCGGCCATGCCAGGACACTGGTCAGAACAATCCACCCCGTCAACTTGGACTTTGGTGGCGCTAGCTATTTGAAGAGATATTTGATTCTCTCTTTATTAGTTGAGCCACTAGAGTCCAGTGGATAACTACGCGTAACGCCACCAGAGTCCAAGAATCCGCCATCAGAGTCCAAGAAGGCTTGTGGAAAAAAGGCCCCAAAGTACGGATGTGCATCGAGGTGCACGCGCTAGGCGGCATCACGTTTCCTCGATACCTGTAACCAATCTGCACACCCTGAGGGTGTACCTCACTTCTGCAGGTCAAGCTCACGCTCCAGTGCTGCAAGCGCGCGTTCGAATGCCTCGCCCTGCACCCAGCCATGTTGGTCGACCAGCGCATAGAAGGCCTCAAGGGTTTCAGGCCGGACCTTGATATTGAGTTGGGCATTGCGGCCGGTACGGTAGCGGCGCTGCTCTCGCCGGGCCGGCAGTTGCGCCACGTCCTTAGGCTCACGACTACGAAAGCTTGCTGCCTCGGAAACCGCCCTCACCTCCTCTGGAGGTGCCGCTGGCCGATCTGGCAGTCGGGGTTGGAAATCGCTGACGTCGAAATCGTCGTCGCCGAAGATGCTGGCACGTTCCCCGTTCATCCGGCCGCTCCCGCTTCGGCCGGCGCCGCCTTAGGCTGTGCCTCACGGCGTAGCATGCCAATCACCTCGGTCGCAAATGCACGGGCGTTGACGATCGCTGCATCCAGGTTGCTGACTTGGCCCGAGTTCAGCGACTCCAGCGTGCCACCGAACGAGAACATCCCGCGATAGGCATCACGTTCGTGGAGATGTGTGTCAAAGGCCGGTGCACCGTAGCGGCGGAACTCCTCCTGGATGAAGTGCAGCGTGCGCGGTCGGATTGCAGCACTCGTGCGGGTGAACAGAATTGCGTAGGGGATTTGGCGGGCAAACGCCTTCTCCTGCTGGCGGATCAGCTTAATGGCTTTGGCGGCTTGAGCAGCGTCGAGCTGCGAGCCCTGCGTCGGGATGATCACTAGATCGGCTCGGCTGATCGCATAGGCCACCATCATTGAGGCGGTGCCCTCCAGGTCAACGATCACGAACGCGGTCCGGCGCGCCGCCGCCTCGATCTCATCGATCACTGTGTCCTCCGTGACGTCGGCACGGACGATAAGGTTGGCAGGCCGGCCCGGGCGCCGGGCCCAGTCGGACACTGGCTTGTTGGGATCAGCGTCAATCACCGTTACTGCCGCGCCTTTCAGGGCGAGCTCCGCCCCCAGCAACACCGCAGAGGTGGACTTGCCCACCCCTCCCTTGGGACTTGCAAACACGATGGTCGGCATACCCGCCCCTTCTCTGCAAGATTAATTCTTGGTTCAGCTAGCTGGTAGCTATCAGCTATTGGAGGGTGGCGCGATAACCGAACGGACACATCAACAGTGTGTATGGTTAACAACTCACTCATCCGATAGCTGTAGGATAGCTACCAGATAGCTGATGGCTAGCCAATCAAGTGGAAGCAGCGAATATAGTGCGATGAAAGTCGCGATCAATACCAGATAGCTACCAGATATCTTAGGCTAACATCATAAGTAGACATCTCCTAGATAGCTAACTAGTAGCTATCAGATAGCTGACAAATAGCCATCGGCTGACGTTGGACGCAATGACTCGCTAGTGCTGACATCTTTCCAGTTCTGCCTCTGATACTGAACTGGACTGCACCCCATTTGAACCGGACAGGGTCGATAGCCGATAAGGCATAGGCATACGCCTATGGATAATACGATGGCTTCAGACCCGAACGGACCTCCGCCCCGTGTCGAGGTGATCTCGTCGGTGCAGCGCCGGCGCCGGTTTTCGACGGCCGAGAAGGTGCGGCTGGTCGAAGAGACCATGCAGCCGGGCATGAGCGTATCCCTGGTCGCCCGCCAAGCCGGCATTGCGCCCAGCATGCTGTTCAACTGGCGGCGGCGCATGCTGGAGGGCGGCTTCGAAGCCGTGCAGGTGGATGAGCCGGTGGTCGGCCAGACCCAGGTGCGCGACCTGGAGAAGCGGGTCCGTGAGTTGGAGCGGCTGCTGGGACGGAAGACCCTGGAGGTCGAGATCCTCAAAGAGGCGCTGGACGTGGCACGGGCAAAAAAACCGATCTCGCTGCTGCCGTCGTGGAGCGGTCGCAGGGACGGTTCGCGATGACCACCATCGCCAGCACGCTCGGTGTTGCCCGCTCCAACCTGGTCGAGCGCTTGGCACGCACCTCCAAGCCGCGCGGGTGCTACCACAAAGCCGAGGACAACTGGCTGCTGCCCTTGATCCGCCAGCTGGTCGAGGAGCGGCCTTCGTACGGCTATCGGCGCATCACCGTGCTCTTGAACCGCCGCCTCCAGGGCAAGAACCTGCCAAAGGTGAATAGCAAGCGTGTGCTGCGCATCCTCCAAAAGCACGGGCTTGTCCTGCAGCGGCACACCGGCCGCCAGCTCGGTCGTACCCATGACGGCGCGGTCGTCGCGCTGATCTCCAATGTCCGCTGGTGCTCCGACCACTTCGAACTCACCTGCCGCAATGGCGAGATCGTCCGCGTCCTGTTCGCGATCGACGCCTGCGACCGCGAGATCATCGCCTGGTCGGCCACCACTGCCGGGATTGCTGGCGAGATGGTCCAGGACCTCATGCTCGCCTGCGTCGAGCAGCGCTTTGGCAGCCTGAAGACGCCTCACCCGGTGGAATGGTTGTCCGATAACGGCAGCGCCTACATCGCCAAGGACACCCGGAACACCGCCACCGCCCTTGGCCTGCGCCTGTGCTTCACCCCGGTCCGCTCGCCCCAGAGCAACGGCATCGCCGAGGCCTTCGTGAAGACCTTCCGGCGCGACTACCTGCAGCTCTCGATCCTGCCAGATGCCGTTACCGTCCTCCGTCTGCTGCCGGCATGGATGGACGACTACAACACCATCCACCCGCACTCGGCGCTGCGCTTCCAATCGCCTGCCGAGTTCCGCAAACTCAGTGCTTAGCCCAACCCAGACCCTGTCCGGTCAAACGGGGTGCACTCCATGAACGGCGGCCAGTGCCGCTCGAGCAGGGGAGGGAGCGCGGCCGCAGATTAGACATCGTTTGGAGGGTGAGGCATCCGCTAGCTGAAAACCTGCACCGGCCGAATGGGTCTAGACGAAATGATCCTGCGGCGGGGATGGCTGCAGCCTTTGGCTGCGCTCAGGACCGTCGGGTAGTTCCAAGGATCCGATAGACCGAGGCCCGGCCGATCCGGAGTCGCTTGGCGATTGCAGAAGCACCGAGCTGCTCCTCTTCCTTCAGGCGCCTGACCTCCGCCACATCGATGCTGGGCTTCCTGCCTTTGTAGACGCCCTTGGCCTTGGCCGCCTTGATCCCCTCCAGCTGCCGCTCACGGCGGAGGTTGGTTTCGAACTCGGCGAACACCCCCAGCATGTCCAAGAACGCCTTGCCGACCGCGGTGCCGGTGTCGATCGGCTGCTCGGTCGCCTTCAGGCTCACGCCTTTGGCCTTGAGCTCGTGCACGATGTCCTGCAGGTCCTTCATCGAGCGGGCCAGGCGATCGATCCGGGTGACCACCAGCGTGTCGCCTGGCTGAACGAAGTCGAGCAGCACCTGCAGCTCGGTGCGACCGTCGCGCCGGCTGCCGCTGGCCTTCTCCGCACGGACCACGCTGCAGCCCGCGGCCCTCAGCGCAGTCTTCTGCAGGGTGAGGTCCTGGTCGAGGGTGCTGACCCGGGCATAGCCATAAGTGGGCATGAGGGGAGGGGCCTCTTTGTCTCGCTGGCTTCTAGACCCGTTCCATCTACTGTCTCGGAAGATCAAGAACAACCCATGTGGGACAGGGAAGGGTGTCTCGATGGTATGTCTTTCTGGGGTAGACCCTGGCAAGATGGAAACGGAAGGTGCCGATCGACATGAATGCGCTGGAGCGGCAAGCGCCGGTCGATCTCGTGCTGGATAACACCGGCGTGGCCTTCTATGGCCCGGGTGAGGGGGACCGGCGGAAGCACGGCGAGAAGCACCGCACGTAGTACAAGCTCCACCTCGCCGTCGACGCCGGGACAGGTGAGATCCTGACCTTCGAGCTCACCGGGCCTGCCCCCTGAAGAGTGATCCTCCCTGAGGTATGGCCTTCGCCGGCCTTGAGGCGCTTGGCTTTGGTGGTCCAGGTTCGGCGTTAGCCTTTGACGCTCTGTGAACCCTTCGTCGGCCCCGAAGAGCCTGTTCGTAATAGGTATTCCTGTGGCGTCCGATGACCAAAAGCCATGTGAGGACGGCTCTCGTTGTAGTACCTCCGCCAAGCCTCGATGATGGCCTTCGCCTCGGCCACCGTCGCGAACCAGTGCAGGTTCAGGCACGCGTCCCGCAAGCTGCCGTTGAAGGTCTCGATAAACGCATTGTCCGTCGGCTTGCCGGGCCTGGAGAAGTCGATCCGGGTGCCATGGTGGTAGGCCCAGAGGTCGACCAAATGGCCGGTGAACTCTGTGCCATTGTCGGCGAACAGGTACCTCGGCGCACCTCGCTGCCGAACCAGGCGGTTCAGGACCTCCACGCCGTGCTCGCCCCGCAGCCCCGGCCTACCTCAATGGCCAGGCCCTCCCGGCTGAATACGTCGGCCACCGTCAGGGCACGGAACTTCTGCCCGTTGCTCAGCTGGTCGTGGATGAAGTCGAGGCTCCAAGCCTCGTTCGGCCGGTTCGGCTGGCACCTTGCTTCACGGTGCACGACCATCTTGCGGCGCCGTGGCCGCTTGATCCGCAGTGCCAGCCCTTCCTTACCTTAGAGCCGCCAGACCAGGTTCTTGCCTATCGCCCAGCCGTCGCGCCTGAGCATGATGTGCACGCGTCGGTAGCCAAAGCGGATCCGCGTCGCCGCGATCTCGTGCATGCGCTTCCGGATCTCCAGGCGTGGGTCCCGCCTGCTCGGCTTGCGCTGGGTGGAGCGGCGTTGGCGCGTCAACGAACAGGCCCGCCGCTCGCTGTAGCCGTGGGATGCCACCACATAGGCCACAACGTCCTTCATGAGCGCTGGCCGGAGAACTTTTTGACAAGACATCCTGCAGCACCGCCTTATCCAGACTGAGCTCAGCCACCAAACGCTTCAGCCGGGCGTTCTCGTCCACCACCTGCTTGAGCTCGCGGACCTGGTCCGACTCCAGGCCGGCGTACTGCTTCTTCCACCGATAAAAGGTCTGTTTCGAGATCCCAACCTGCCGGATCAGGTCGGCGACCGGCAGGCCGAGATCCGCCTGCTTCAGCACCGCCACGATCTGCTCGACCGAAAACCGCTTCCGCTTCATGGCCAATCCTCCGCTGGGGGAAAATCCGCCAAAAGCTAACGTTCGACATGGACCACTTCCGCCGGGTCACCTCACGTTCGATTCTGAGCTTAAAGCCATCCCTTTGTAAAAATGTGTGGTAGCAGCCGGTAACTCGTCTTTTGCAAATTTTTGCCATGACAATGATGGTAAACAGATTCTAAGCTTCATTATGAGTTTCGGAGAAGATATCATGCAATTTCCGGTAGATCGACGGTCTTTCATCAGCGTGGGGGCGATAGTCGGATTTTCCCCAAAAATATCAGTCAAGAACCCCGTTTACATCGGAGCTGCGCGTACCTTCTACGTGTCGCCTCAAGGCCAGGACACCAACGATGGGCTTGGAACTGCCAGACCACTTCGCACAGTCCGTGCGGTCGTCCGAGCCAGCGCCTACGGTGATACGATCCTTTTCCAGCGTGGTGGAGTCTGGCGGGAGAGCTTCCTCGTGCATACAGGAGCCCTGCGCCTAGGCTCATATGGTTCCGGGACACTACCGGTCTTGACCGGAGCCAATCGACTGGATGGCTCTCTCGTGAAAACGAGCACTCCGCAGATCTGGCGCGTCGAACTCTCGACAGGGCCAACCCAGGTATTTATCGACAATGGCCGTGGCCGGCGCGTGATCTCTGTGGCTGCCTGTACTACCTACCGCGACTGGTGCTGGACCAGCGGCACTCTTACTGTCCGCGGCAAGGATAGCGGCACCCGGCCTTTAGTGGAGGCGAGCGTCCGCGACATCGTCCTCAATACGAATGGTTTCCCAGGCATTCGTATTGAGGGGCTGCGGTTAGAGCGTGCCCGCCGGCATTGTGTCGTCTTGGGTGCTGCGCAAGCACCGGTAATCCGTAACTGTGAGATTGTCGAAGCTTTTCAAAACGGCATTGAGTTTGGAACGGAACATACGCACGATAATGGCCTAATTGAGGCGAACCTCGTCAGCGAGCATGGGCAGACCGGCATTAACGGCGGTGGACGGATGAACGGGTGGACCATCCGCGGCAACCAAGTGATCGGCTGCGGCAGGATCCACAACGAGATGGTCGGCGCCGATCCCGGCCATCAATGGACTGCCGGCATTAAGATCTGGGGCTGGGCGGCAAGCGGCATCCAGGGCGGCCTATTGATCGAGGGAAACTCGGTGGCGGACTGCCGGATCCATGCCTGGGCGCCCGAGAACCAAGCGCCGCATAACCATGGTTGCGGCATCTGGATTGATGAGGTTTTTGCTCCTCGCGCGCCGCAGGTGGTGCGTGCAAATCGCATCGCCAACTGCCAGTCTCGCGGCATCTTCATTGAGAAGAGCGACGACTGTGTTGTCCAGTCCAACAGTATCGATTCATGCGGAAAGGCGCTCTACACTGGTGGTATTTCCGTTCAAGGGAACAATGGTCGCGGAGCCGCCCGAAACACGATCGAGCACAACACGGTCCGCGGCGGATGGTGGGCAGCCGAGATCGGCGGGCAAAGCGTCACAGCCTTCGACGACAACATCGTCCGGAACAATATCTTCTACGGCAGCCCAAACCAGCAGCTCTATGTGGTCGGCGGTGGTGCCAATTTATCCGGAAAAGGTAAGGGGAACCTATATTACAGCAACTGTACGGGCCCAGAACGAACAAATTTCCTTACTTGGGAGCAACTCTACGATACTATTGCCGATTTCCAGGCGGCGTCGGGAGGTAAGGCTTATGGCAACCAGGGCGGAGACCCCCGCTTCGCCAGTACGGCCCTGGGCAACATGTCGCTTGCCTCGGACTCGATCTGCCTCGGCGCGGCGACCGATGGCGGCCATATCGGGGCGTGGCAGGGCTGACGAAAAGGTGCTGACAGGCGCTTCCGGAAGAGCGCCTGCCGCACGCTGGACCGGCACGGCAAGCGCACTCAGTCGCCGGAAGTATAGCTCGGATGGCGGGCGAACAGGGCGAACGCCTTGGCTAAAATGTCCCGTTCCTCGCGCAGCCGCCGGTTCTCCAGACGGAGCTTCGCCAGTTCGTCGCGCAGGATTGAGATCGGAACGGCCAATTGATGTCGTTCGTTGCGATCGGCTTGCCTGACCCAGTTCCTGATCGTTTCTGCCGACGGCCCGAGCTGCTGGGCTAGCTGGGTGGGTTCAGCGCCTGCACGGACCAGATCCACCATCTGCCTCCGGAAGGTTGGCGTGTAGGCTGGACGGATCTTCGGGCTCAGAGGTGCTTCCCCCCAAGAACACGCGGCGGCCTTAGCCGGAATGGTACGGTCTTGCTGAAATGCAGGTGGGCGTGGTGGACGGCGGCAAGGAAGCTCTCGGCCATCCCTTCCTGCGTCCACCGGGTGATGACCGCGCGGCAGGTGGCGCTCATCCGCTGACGTAGGCCCAAATCGTCCAAAAGAGCCGTCATGGCATGGGCCAGTGCGCCGGCGTCCCGCTCCGGGACCACGTAGCCGGTCACGCCGTCGTCGACTAGACCGCCGGCCGCCGCGCCGACCGAATCGGAAGCGATTACTGGCACGCCCTGATTGAAAGCCTCATTGACCACGAGCCCCCAAGTCTCTTTAATGTGATCAAGTTCGATCGACGGCAACACCATCGTCCAGGCAAGCGCATAATAGCTGACAGTCTGCTCCGCCGAAACATAACCTGCGAAGCGCACGCGGTCGGCGATGCCCAAGGCGGCTGCCTCGACGCGAAGTGTGGCCTCCTCGGAGCCTGAGCCTGCCAGCACCAGAACCGCATCGTTACGTTTGGCCATACTGAAGGCGCGGAGCAGGTAGGGCAGGCCCTTTACCTCGGTCATGCGCCCCATATAGAGGACAACCTTCTGCTCAGGCGCGATGTCGAGCCGGCTTCGGAGTGCGGCCACCTCCAGTTCGTTAACCGGCCGGGCATAGACCGCGTTGTCGACGGCATGGCGGGCCACGAAGATCCGTTCAGGATCCACGCCTTCCTCGCGCAGGAACGCCGCCACATGCTCACCGCAGGCGACCACCGCATCGGCATGTCGATAGATGTGGCGGGTCAGCGGGTAGACCAATCGGTGCGCGCGGGTCCGGTAGCGCATCCAGACCTCCGTCCACAACACGAAGGGACGGCCGCGCAGCCGCGCTACGAGATAGGTCACCGGCAGGGCGAACCGGCCGTTAATGCATTTGAGGTAGACGTCGTAAGGAGCCTTTAACAGGTGCCACGGCAGGCTTGGCGTGATTCGGGTGCCGGCGATATCGAAGCCCTTCAGGTAAACATGCTCGATATCCCCGCGCCAGACGCCGTGTTCGGGCAGCCAATAGCTTTCTGAGCCGTTCGAGTAGAACAGGAACTGGGTCTTGAGCCTGTGGGCGACGTGCTCGAACACGCCGTTGCGGTAGAAGGTGTTGAAGTTCGAAACGAGGCAAAGACGGAGCTGCCTCCCTTTGTCCCCGAGCATGGCCTGGTCGCTCTTCATCGGTCGGCTTTCGTGCTGATTCGACGCGCCGCTGCAAGCGGCAGCGCACTCGCGGGATTTTGCGGCAGGGCTAGGCAGCGCAGCATCTGCTGCACTCGCTCGGCGAAGTGCTCGTGCCGGTAATAGTCCAGGCCTTCCGGCACGCCCTTGTGGGCGTCCTTCAGGGCGTTGACGATCGCCTGGGTCAGCTCGTGCGGATTGCCCGGATCGACGACCGTGCCGAGTTCACCATGGCGCACCGCTTCGGCCGACGCATCGAGGTTGCTCGCGATGACGGGGCAGCCGCTGGCAAGTGCCTCCAGGAGCACGATCCCGAAGCCTTCCCCACGTCCGGCCAGGAGGAACAGGTCGGCCATCTGGTAGTAGAGAGGCTTGTCCGCCTCGGGGAGGTAGCCCGGGAAGCGGACCAGGTCCAATACGCCAAGCTGTGCGGCCTTGGCCTCGAGCCTCGGGCGGTCGTCACCGTCGCCGCCCAGCACGTAAACGACGTCCGGGTGGGCCTGGCGCACGCGCGGCAGCACCTCCAGGATCTCGTCGTAGCCCTTGTAGCGCTCCTGGCTGGAGAGCCTGCCAAGGGTGAGGATGACGCGCCGACCTTCAAGGCCCAGCCGCGACCTGAGCGCAGCCGGGTCGAGCGGTGCCCGGAAACGATCCACGTCCACCGTGTTCGGAATGAAGAACGGGCGGCTGTTCCGGTTGCCCGACCACTTGAGGAACCGGGCGTAGGTATGGCCACTCACGCTGATGATGTTGCGGACGCGGCGGGCCATCATGTCTGCCAGTCGGTGCCGGCTCGGACCCCAGGCCTCCACCCCGTGCATGACCGTGGCGAGCTGCGCGCCGGTCGCCGCGGCCAGGGGGGCAGCCAATGGCAGCAGGTACAGGTGCCCGCAGACGATCAGGTCGAAACGGCGCTCGCGCAGGAGGCGGAAGACGCTCAGGAGCACAAAACGGATGCTCACATTCCGCCCGTGGCGGAAGGTCTCGGGCGGATGGACGGCGTAACGTGCGCCGGCAGGCAGGGGAGCGGGAGCCTCCTGGGTTCCGATCCGCTGGAACAGCACGATCTCGTGCCCTGCCGGATCGGTACAGCAGGCCTCGATGAAGTCGCGATTGAACTGGGCGATCCCGCCCCGTCCCCCATAGGCGTCATCGAGCAGAATGGCGATTCTCATTGATTATGTCCAAATCCATCCATGTGACGATCGAGGAATAGCCAGCGCGCGAACATGACGGGCTAGGCAGAGGCCCAGGGCCATCAGGAAGAATATCTGCGCGCTCTGGAAAACGCCGTCGGCGCGCGGCTCGAAGACCAGAATGCCCGCCATGGCGACGAGGCAACCCAGCAGGCCGCGGAGCAGGAGGGCGTCCAGGCCCTGCGCTCCCGGCAGGGCAGCGCTGATCCGGCGCGCCGCGTTCCACCACAGGAGCAGGTAGAGGAGCAGGGCCGGCAATCCGAAGAAGACGAGCTGGTCCATCCACGTGTTATGTGCCGTCGGAAGGGGCCAGTAGGCGCGAGTGGCATTGGCATGGCGCACCATCTCCATGCTGTCGCCGAACCACCAGGCATAGGCGCTGTCGACGATGGCGCGGCCGGTGGCATCCCACAGGAGAATCCGCGATGAGACGGTGTTCACGTCCACGGAGCCGCCACCGCCTGACCCGCCCGTCGCGAAGACCAGGATGGCAGCGACGCCGCCCAGGAGGACGAGGAGTCCGAACCAGAGCCGCCAGCGGGGCCGCAGCGGAACAAGTGCCACCACGATTCCCAGGATGCTCCAGATCATCCCGCCCTTGCTGAAGGTGAAGTACATGCTGAGGGCGACGATGCCGAGGTACCCTAGCAGCGACATGGCCAGGAACGGCCGCCGCCGGACCTCACCAGAGAGAAGGAGCGTCGTGCCGAGCACTAGGCCTGGCATGAGGAGGGCGGCGAGGTTGTTGGGTGTGTTGGTCAGGCCGTTGGCGGTGTGGCTGAGGAAATTACCATAGATGTCCGCTTTCCAGACATTGTTGTAAACCTGGGGCACCAGATAGAAGTTGCCCGTCAGGAACTGGCCTATGCCCAAGACGGCATTGGTCAGGATCCCAAGGAAGAAGATCACGAGCACCACGACGATCTGTCTTCGCGTGTGCAGCATGCGTGCCATCAGCATGAACAGCAGAATGCCGGGCAGAAGGTTCTTCAGCTTGCCGACCGTATCGGAGGCGCCCTTGATCCCGAGCGCCAGGACCACCGCCACCATGCACCAGATGCAGTAGAGGAAAAGTTCCGGCAGCAAATCCCGGCCGTTGCTGGCGATGTCCAGCCGCCGGTGCGCCAGGTCGTTCACCAGGATGATGCCAAACAGCGCCCAGGTGACGACCTCGAACAGCATGAGGCTCGCAGGGCCGCTTCCGGGCGCCATGAGCGGAAAGTCGGCGGCGAGCGCCGCCGTGGCGATGCCGAGGAGCACCAGGTGCGGGAGGACGATACCGGTCCGGCCGGCAGCGGTATACGGTAGCCGTAGCAGGCTGGGCGGGTGGTCGGCTCGGAGAAGGGCCGGCTCCCCCAGGACGAACAGGGTCATGACACGCGCCCGGCTGTCGGGGATGGCACCGCACCGCTTCGGCCGGCACCGGTAAGCGACCCCAGCTTGTGCAGGCGGCCGCGGCCGGCGGTCAGCCCGACGACCACGGCCATGCCGGTCAGAAACATCGCCAGCCGGACGGCCAGAGGCAGGCCGGCAAGTGGGTCGGCACCGAGCAGCGTCCCGAGCATCGCCGTGCCCAGGCACAGGCCGACCATCCGCCCATGGCGGAAGGCAACCCGGTGGATGCGCTGGGACAGGACCATCAGCGTGCCCAAGGCGACGATGGCACCGCCAAGCTTGGCGAGTGCCGCTCCCTGCAGGCCGAGCCATGGGATCAGGACGGCGCCGATCGCGATGGCTGCCAGTGCGCCGGCGCCGACCGGATAGAGGTTGCGGTGCGTGTGGCCTGGCTTGAGCAGCCCGACGTTGAAGGGGTAGGTCATGCCGACGGTGACGATTGCCATGATCAGCAGAACCAGCGTCCAAGGGTCGTAGGCCAGCCCGGGGGCGAACAGGTCGACCAGCTCGTGCCCGGCCAGCCCGACCATGCCAGCCACCGTCAGCATGAGGGCGAGGAGCAGGTGGGCCGCTTGGTCGAAGAAGGCGCTACCGCCGTCCGGATCGTTCAGGTGCGCAAAGCGCTCAACCGGGAACCACAGCATGAAGGGCATGGTGATGCCCTGGCCGACGAAGGCGGTGAGCTTGACGTAGACCACGTAGGCGCCGACATCCGCTCGCTCACCGAACCAGGCGAGCAGAAAGCGGTCGCCGCTCTCGGCGACCTGAGCCAGCATGCCCGTCAGCAGGATGAAGCCGCCGTAGCGAACGGCATCCGCATAGGCGCCGCGTCGCGCGAGCGGCCCTGGCCGTAGGATCATGACTAACAGGAGTGCCAGGGACCCCGCCGCCAGGAGGCGGAACAGCACGATATCCATGAGGGAAAGCCGCGTGGGCCATGTCAGGGCGAGGACGATCCCCAGCGCCAGCAGGAAGATCGCCGGCCGGCCGGCCTGACCGATGGCATAGGGCGCCAACCTGTTGGCGGCCCGGCACCCGAACAGCAGGATTCCGAGCACCGCCTCCACGACGATGAGCACCGCAAGGGCAGGAACAGCGCCCCAGCCCAGAACAGGGACAGCGATTCCGATGCCGGCCAGCCCCGCCACGGCGAGCAGCACCGGCAGGCCGATGGGAACCAGTCGGCCGAGTGCTGGTGAAAGATCGTTGCCGTCGTGGGAGACCTGCTTGATCAGGCCATGATCGACACCCAGCAGTGCCGCGGCCGCGGCCATGAGCACGAGCGGCTCGATCAGCGACCAGGTCCCGAAGGCCTCGATACCCAGGAGCCGTACCAGGACCGGGCCCGCGAGGAAGGTCGAGAACGCCGCACTGGCGGTCACCCCAGCGTAGATGCCCAGCCGCACGATTGCCGGGAGCGATGCGGAGACGGGTCTCGTCACGCATGCCTCCGCTCGTTGAAGTAACGCCGGTAGGACTTGTCGGTCAGCAGGTGCGTTTCCGTGTAGTCGAAGGCGGCCATGCGCCGGACGTCGACCAGATTCAGGACCACGCCGGACAACAGCCCACCAGCTCCCGCCACCTGCCGCAGGGCGTGGTCCACCGCCTTGCGGCTGGTGTGATTCCAGCGCACGACCATGACGCAGTGCCGGGTGAGCGCGAGCAGGAGCCGCGTCTCAGCGACCGGCAGGACCGGCGGCGCATCGATCAGCACGAAATCGTAGCCGACCTTCAGGCGGTCGATGGCCTGAAGGACGACGGCGCTGCCGAGCGTGTGGGCGAGGCCGAAGCTGCCTTTGCCGATCGCCACCACGTCGAGATTGCCGAGCGGGCTGCGCTGGACGAGATCGCCCGGCCGGAGTTCGGGATCGTCCAGCAGATCGGCGAGGCATGCGTTTCCAGGCGTGCGCAGGAGCTGGCAGGCCCGATGCCGATGCGGGTCGGCGTCGATGACGAGCACCCGGAAGCCGAGGCTCGCCAGCGCCATGGCCGTGCCCGCGGCCATCGAGCTCTTGCCTTCCGCAGGCATGGCCGAGGTCAACAGCACACAGGGCGGCAGCCCCTGCGTCCGCACCGCGCCGACGATGCCGAGAGCGATCCCGTGCAGTGATTCGCAGGCCATGCTGCGCGGCTGCGCCACGGCATCGGCGACCACACTTCCGCCCGCCTTGCGCATCCGCTTCCGGTCGATCACGGGCACGACGGCATGCACCGACAGGCCATAGCTGTTCTCGATCTCATCCAGGCTCAAGAAGCCCTCGCGCCGGGTATTCTCCGCGACGAGCACGGCGCCCACGCCACCAAGCCCCGCCCCCATGGCCGCCACGGCGAGCAGCAGGAACGTCTTCGGCTGGGAGCTGCGCGGCGGCGCTGAAGCGCTGGAGACGACTCGCACCTGCGGCTGCTCGTCGGTGAACTGCGCGGTCTCCTGCTCACGCTGGAGAAAGGTCGTCAGCACGTCGCGCTTCGCCTCGAGCGTCCGGTCCAGCGCATCGAGCCGGGTCTGCGCACGGGTCGCGGCGATGCGCTCGTGCTGCAGCCTGTCCAGGTCCGCCTGCCGCGCCTGAAGCTCGACCTCGGCGATCGCGACCTTGGTGCGGATCCCGGCGATGACGTCCTGCACCTCGACATGGATCTGCTGCTGGATGCTCCAGATCCGGTCCCCTAGCGCCTTGATGCGCGGATGGTGCTCACCATAGGTTCCAGTCAGCTCGGCCTGCTGCTGGCGAAGGTCGGCAAGGGTAGAGCGGAGCTGGTCGAAGGTCGGCGAGGCGAACAGCGACAAGCTCGGCGCCTCCGTCGCATGGACGGCCGCCGCTTCGGTCTTCGCGAGCTCCGCCCGGCGGCTTTCGAGCTCGGCGCGCGCCGTGACGGTAAGCGAGCTCAGCTCCTTGAGCTGCTGGTTGATCAGGGCGAGGTCCAGGCCTCGTCCGACCACGGTTTGTTCGCGGAAATTCTCGACCGCCTGCTCCGCCTGGCGGACGTCCTCCTCCAGGCCGGCCAGGCGCTCTTTGAGCCAGCGATTGGTTTCCTGGGTGCCGGCCTGTTGCAGCTCGCGGCGGTGCCGGACATAGGCCTCGACGACTTGATTCGAGATCTTCGCCGCGAGTTCCGGATCGCGTGCGGTGACATCCACCTCGATCACCCGGGACTCGCCGAGCGAGACAACGTCGAGCTGCTTCAAGAGTTTCTCGACGACCCGAGCCTCCACTTGCTCCGGCGTGAGCATCTGGGGCGTACCCATGACCGACCGCACGAGCCGGCGTGCCTCGGCGATGATCTCCAACGCTACCGCCTTCGCCCCTCCCAACCATCCCGCTGCAGGACTGGGCGTCCCGGCCTCGGTCCGACGGAGCGCATCGTTGAATTCTGGCACCTGGTCGAGGCGCAGAGCCTGGATGACCTCACGGGCGATCTGCGGCGAGCGGATGACCTCCAGCTCGCTCAGGACCGCCGCCCGGTCATCGGGCAGCGCGCCCACCACCGGCAGGATGTCGACCATCCGGGCTGGTCGCGCCTCGACCATCACCCGTGCCGAGGCCATGTAGAGATGCGGCAGGCTCAGGATGCCAATGGCGGCCGGCACCAGGACCGCCAGGGCCACCAGCAGGAAAAGCCCCCGGCGGCGCCAGAACAGCGCGAACAGCCAATCGATCTCGATGCCGCTCGGCGCGGCACCACCCTCCCGGTGCGGCCCCACCCGGCGGAGGTCGCCTCCGTAGGGCGGCGATAGGGCCGACGGCGTGCCGGCGAGCGGATTCATCGGTTCTGGTCCACCATGTCTTTGCTGTTCATGGGCCCTCGCCGCACGCGGGCTCAGGCGGCCGAGCGGCTCAACTGCCAGGCGGCAGCGGCGAACTCTTCGAAAATCGAATCGATGCCGGTAGTGATCTGCCAACCCGGGTAGTCCCGGCGCAGACGCGAAAGATCGGAATAATAGCAGATATGATCGCCGATCCGGTTTTCTTCGGCGACGCTGAAATTCAGACGACGTCCGATAAGATGCTCGAGACGGGCGATTGCCTCCAGCACCGAGATGCTGTTGTCCTTGCCGCCGCCGAGATTATAGACCGCGCCGCTGCGTGGGTTCTGGATGAAGGCGTCGAACGCGCCGACTACGTCGCGGCTGTGGATCTGGTCGCGGACCTGTTTGCCCTTGTAGCCATGGACCGTATAGGGCCGGCCTTCCGCGACCGCCCGGGCGAGGTAGGCGAGAAAGCCGTGCAGTTCAGCACCGGAATGCCCGGTCCCGGTCAGGCAGCCGCCGCGGAAGCAGGCGGTCCTCATGCCGAAATAGCGGCCATATTCCTGGACCAGGACATCGGCCGCGACCTTGCTCGCCCCGAACAGGCTGTGCTTGGACTGGTCGATGGTGAAGTCCTCGGCGATCCCGCCGGCAAAGGTCGGATCGGCATAGTCCCAACGGGTCGGCAACTCCTCCAGCAGGATGTCGTTCGGCGCGTCGCCGTAGACCTTGTTCGTGCTCATGAACACGAAGCAGGCCTCGGGTGCATGGCGGCGGGTAGCCTCCAGCAGGTTCAGCGTGCCGCCGGCATTGGTGTCGAAGTCCTCGAACGGTATGCGGGCCGCTAGGTCGTGGCTCGGCTGTGCGGCGCAGTGGATCACCACGTCCGGCCGGACCTCCTCGAACAGCCGCATCACCGCAGCCCGGTCGCGGATGTCGGCCTCGACGTGCCGGTAGCGGCGGCAGTTCTCTTCGAGGCGGCGTCGCTGGCGGGTAGTGTCGCCATCCGGACCGAAGAACTGCCGGCGCATGTTGTTGTCGATGCCGATCACGCGCTGAGCGCGCCGGTCGTAGTGAAGGACGGCTTCGCCGCCGATGAGGCCGGCGCTTCCGGTGACAAGGACGGTCTCGGGCATGAATGAGCCCCTTCTCAGCATGAATGCGTGGGTATGAGGCCGTCGCTCAGCGGCGGCCGAGGAACTGGGAGGACAGGCGCCAGAGGAAGGCGCTGTTGGTGACGAGGTAGCGGCGGGCCAAGCGGCGCGGCTCCTGGGCCAGCCGGAACAGCCATTCGAGGCCGCAATCCTGCATCCAGCGCGGTGCCTGCCGCTTTGTGCCGGCGTGGAAGTCGAAGGCGGCGCCGACGCAGATCTGGGCCGCGCGGATCGAGTGCCGGTGCGCGAAGGCGAATCGTTCCTGCAACGGGCAGCCCAGGCCGATGAACACGAAGCCCGCACCGCTTGCCGCGATCCGTTCGACGAGCGCACGGTCCTCTTCCGTCGTGAGTGGACGGAACAGGGAAGGCTCGCAGCCCACGATACGCAGCGCCAGCGAGCCGCACTGCAGCGACTCGCGCAGGCGGCCGACGGTCGAGGCGGTCGAGCCGTAGAGGTAGACTCCGATCCCTTCGGCCGCCGCACGGGCACACAGGCGGAGCATGAGCTCCGGTCCGTAGACACGGTCCCGCAGTTTTCTGCGGAACAGGAGGTTCAGCGCCCAGCGCACCGGCTGGCCATCGGGCAAGACCAGGTCGAAGCTCGCTATCTGGGCAAGCAAAGCCGGATCGTGGGCTGCCTCGACAGTACCATGCACCGCAAGGGCCGTGGCGATCGCAGGCCGGTGCTGCCGGGCCGCGGCGGTCAGCAGCTCGACCGCTTCCGCATAATCGGTAGCGCTGACCGGAACGCCGATCACCTCATGCTTGGCGGGCCAGGCAAGGTCGCCAAGGGCGGCACCGTCGAGACGGCCGGTCGAAGGAATGGTGGCAAGCATCAGCGGGCCTCCGTGCTCAGCAGCCCGCGCGTGAGCGTGAGCATCATGATCTTCAGATCCAGGGAGAGCGACCAGCGTTCGATGTACTGGAGGTCGAACTCCACCCGGCGTTGCGCCTTCTCGAGGGTGTCGACTTCGCCGCGCAGCCCGTTGACCTGGGCGAGCCCGGTGAGGCCCGGCTTCACCCGATGACGCGCCGGGTAGGACTTCACCGCCTCGTCGTAGAGCCGGTCCAGCACCTTCATCTCGATCGGATGCGGGCGCGGCCCGACGATCGACATGTCACCGCGCAGCACGTTGATCAGTTGCGGCAGCTCGTCGAGCGAAGTGCGGCGCAGGAAGCGGCCGATCTGCGTCACCCGGGGATCGCCCCGCACGGTCCGCCTCGCCCCTGTCACGTCCCCGAGGTGGTGGTACATCGTCCGAAACTTCAGGACGTGGAACGGCTGGTTGTTGAAGCCGAACCGAGGCTGGCGGAAGAAGACTGGTCCCTTGCTGTCCAGCCGGATCGCCAAGCCGATCAGCAGCATGACCGAGCTCAGTGCCAGAAGGGCCAAGCCGGCGATCAGCTTGTCCTCGAGCCACTTGACCAGTCCGCCCCAGTCCCTGTGAGGCTGCCGGTAAAGTGCCGGAAACTGCAGCCCGCCGAGCAGGACGTTGGGCCGCGGCCCGCCGGCGTTCGCCGTGCCGATCAGATCCGGGCAGAGCAGCAGATCGGCCGGAAGGGATCCCAGGGTCGAGGCGAGTTGCTTCACCCTTGGCACCGCATGGTGCGGTAAGGCGATTATGATCGCGTCGATCGCCTCCCTGCGGCCGAGCGCCACCAGGTCGGCGACGGTGCCGGACAAGGGTGCCAGGTCCATGATCTCGGCGGGAATGCGGTGCGGCTCAAGCCGATCATCGAAGATGCCTACCACCCGATGTGGCATGTCACCGGCAGCCGTGCTCGACAGGTTCTGCAACAGATGCCGCGCCTGCTCCGTTGCTCCGACGATCGCAATCCTGCGGGTGCCCAGCCGCCCCGTCGCGGCGAGCCTGCCGAGCAGGAGACCCGCGGCCCAGTGCGCCGCTGGCAGGATGACAAGCACCATCCCGAACCACACGAGCACCCACAGCTTCGACAACTGGACGCCAGGCCCCGCGAGCATGCCCAGCATCGCCAGCACGATCATCGTCAGCAGCCACGCTCTAGTGGCGTCGGCAGGACTGGTTCCACGCCAGGGATGGGACCAGTCAGAGCGGCGGCCGGCTCGCTCGATCAGCGTGTAGAGCAGCGCGCCCAGGAGGCTGATGGCCAGATAGCGCTGATTCTGCACGGTGAGCAGCCCAGGATCCGCGATGCTGGCAAACTCGGCCAGTGCCGCAGAAATCGCGAAAGCGACCGGGCCGGTAACAGCCACCAGCAGCGGGCCCGCCGACATCACGGTGTCGCGCAGCACCTGCGGTGAGAGACGCGCCCGGTTTGCGCCACCAGCCGGCACCGCAGGCATGCGGGCTACCTGCCGGCGCTCGTGGTGCGCCAGGGAATGATCAGACAGCATCGGGACAGCTCGGCGGTGGCTGCTTCACGAGCCGGTTGGCCCTATGGCGCGACCGGTCCTCGCAGGATCATTGAGACGTGCGGCCGGAAGGAGCCGCGATCGTGGATGCGGCGATGCCCGCTCAGCCGAACGCCAGGACCGGCTCGACGATGCGCACCGGCCGCTGGTCGATCTGCCGCCGGAACCAGGCGATGGTGTCCTTCAGGCCATCGGTCAGGTTCACCCTGGGCTCCCAGCCGAGCGACACCCGCGCGCGGGTGATGTCCGGCCGACGGCGGGTCGGGTCGTCCTGCGGCAGGGGCCGGAACTCGATCCTGGAGCGCGAGCCGGTGAGCCGGATCACCAGCTCGGCCAGTTCCAGCATCGTGAACTCGCCGGGATTGCCCAGGTTGATTGGGCCGGCTTCATGGTCCGGCGTTCCCATCAGCCGGATCAGGCCATCGACCAGGTCGTCGACATAGCAGAAGGATCGAGTCTGCGAGCCGTCGCCGTAGATGGTGATCGGCTTGCCGCCGAGCGCCTGTACGATGAAGTTCGACACGACCCGCCCATCGTCGACGCGCATGCCGGGACCATAGGTATTGAAGATGCGGGCTACCTTGATCACCAGTTGGTGCTGGCGGTGGTAGTCGAAGAACAGGGTCTCGGCGCAGCGCTTGCCCTCGTCATAACAGGCGCGCGGCCCGATCGGGTTTACCCTGCCAAGATAGCTTTCTGGCTGGGGATGCATTTCCGGGTCGCCATAGACCTCGCTCGTAGAGGCCTGCAGGATCTTCGCCTTGTGGCGCTTGGCCAAGCCCAGCATGTTGATGGCCCCCTGCACGCTCACCTTGGTGGTCTGGACCGGATCGGCTTGGTAGTGCACCGGTGAGGCGGGGCAGGCGAGGTTGTAAATCTCGTCCACCTCGAGATGTAGCGGGCTGGTGATGTCGTGCCGAATCGCTTCAAATAATGGATCCGGCATCAATGAAGAAATGTTGCTTCTGCTCCCCGTGAAATAATTATCCACACAGACCACTTCATGTTTTGCTTTGAGTAGACGGCGGCAGAGGTGCGACCCAATAAATCCCGCTCCGCCCGTGACGAGTATACGCTTCTTGTCGTACATTTTTTTTCCTTGCTTAGGATATAGCATTTTCCGGTGGCGAGCATATAGTTCTAGCCACTAGGATGCCGGACTAAGCCCTAGTGAACATGAATGGGTATTTGTGTTGCAGAAATTCGCGGATTAGCCCAATGCATTCTCGTCGCTGCAACAACGCAACGCGATCTGCTAAGGGCCACTTGGAAAGCGCCTTCGTGGGCAGGTGTAGGCCCAGAGCGTTTCGCTTTTGTGCCAACGAGCGGCTTACGCTTTTTAGCTTGTGACGGAGTTTGACAGCCTCAAATAGAATTGTGACGAATATATATTTGTTCGCACATTTCATAGAAATATTAGAGAAAGAATATAATGTTTAAAATTAATAAAACCGAAACTCGGAATTCTATCAGTATTCTCATCGTTGACGACGATGAACTAATAAGAGCGTTATTGGTTGAGTATTTTCAGTCTCAGGGCATCATTTCCCATGAGGCCGCAAATGGGCCGCTGATGCGCCAAGTCCTGGACCAGGAGGTATCGATTGACCTGATCCTGCTCGACATCGTCATGCCGGGTGAGGATGGACTGACACTGATGCGGGAGATCCGGCGCCGGTCGAATGTTGGGATCATCATGCTCTCCAGTCTGGCTGACGTGATCGATCGGGTCACCGCGTTGGAGATGGGTGCCGACGATTATCTGTGTAAGCCCTTCCACCCGCGGGAGGTTCTGGCGCGGATTCGTGCCGTGCTGCGGCGCCACCAGCAGTCATCCGCGTCGTTCGGCAGGATCGAGCGTGAGCCGGTCTACCGGTTCGACGGCTGGGAGCTGCATCCTGGAACCCGCGGTCTCCTCGACCGCAACGGCAAGGAGATTTATCTGACGACGGTGGAGTTCGACCTCCTCATGGCCTTCGCTGCGCACCCCGGACAAGTACTCAATCGTGACGCGCTGATGGACCTGACCAAGGGGCGCGACTGGGCTGCGTTTGACCGCAGCATCGATCAGCAGGTCGCTCGGCTCCGCCGCAAGATCGAGCCTAACCCAAAGTTGCCATCGCTCATCAAGACGGTGCACGGAGCAGGCTATATCTTCTCGCCCAGGAACCACGCTCGATCAGCATAGGGTGCCTGCACTATCTCCTTGAGTCGCTGGCATTTGATGATCGCCAGCGACGTCATTTAAGGATGCTATGCAAGGCGCTGGTTTTACCGCTCATTGTGTCGGAGCGGTGGCCTTGCTGCATCCGGGACCGATGCGGTCAATCAACCAGCCCACGCTCCGAGACGTCAGTCGCCCGAGTGAGGTCTTCCTAGTTGGTGAGACTTGGACAGGGCATCGCCACCCAGGATCCGGCGGTTGATGGTGATTTTCGACGTCACAACCGGCGTCACACGTATGCGGGACGTCGTTCTCCCCATACGGCGGGCCACATCGGTCATAGCCTCCAGTCCGGATGGTGAGCCCGGTCACGATTGCCAGCACGATCATCGCGCATCTTGTCGGCTTGACCACAGTCCGACAGGTCCACAGTGCCTCATTCGACGGGGATCGGAGAATAGCATGGAGCATGAGGACGACGTGCTTCTCATCCGAAGTTGTTTCATCGCCTTGCCGGGCACATGCAGGTCGTCGATTACTTCGAGCACGGCTGCCCTTTGCCGAGGATGTGATCGGGTTTCGGCAGCTTCCTGCTCGGGTGCGGGCCTTGAAAGCAAGCGAGAGCGCAAGGTGTGAGATGCCACCAACGGGTGTCGGTACCGCCTCGACGATTTGCAGGTGATCATCTCAAGCGAACGTCTCGCCGCGGTGGGTATAGTGGCATCTGATTCTCGACTGGCTACAGTAAGGACGGCATGCCCTACGATCAGCGGGCCCCAGCACCATCGTATTCGGCCAGACTGAAATCGGCGAGGATTGGATCGCGCAACACGTCCACTGTTCCTATCCTCTGACGTACCGCCGCGCTTCTTTGGCAGTAAGCCGGAGAAGAAAGCCGTCTAAAGCAGGCTCCATGTCGTCTCGACCCGCTCCCTCTCGTCGTAACAAGGGAGGAGTCAGCTTCCGCTGTTGCCAGATGCGTTGCGCGACAAAGCTGTGATGATTGCAGATCTTTCGCCAGACCATCAGTAGATGAATCTGCATATTTTTCTCTTTGTAGTTTTATGCATTGAAGTTTTGTTTTTTTACAAGATCCAATTATTTCCTTTGAAGTAGTGCGAGCTTATGCCACACCGTGCTGGTGCCGGATGTTTATAACCGGTGATTCAACATACTGACGTACGGACGTGACAGGTTGGTATGGATGCTTTGTGCTGAAGGTCGACCTGTCGACGTGGTTACGAGCTGCATCAAGCATGAGAGAGCCGGGAACAGAACGTCGCTTATTAATCACGACGGCCTAAGGCAATCTCTCCATGATCTTGCGCAGCAAAGACAATTTTTCCTTTGTTCCCTTGTAATTGTGCTGCTGCTTTCACTAATCGTTGGCCGGTGCCTTTGGGCATCGGCCAATTATTTCCATACCCTATCGCTACAGCCGCGCCTGCACTAATCTTAGTTAAATATGCCATAATATCCCAACCAGCATGAGCATGCTCCGCCCGAGCCTGCTGACGACTGCCCGAAACCAGGTTGGCGAGCATCGCTACGGCCATGAGCCGGCTCATGCTGCGGGGCATTGCGTGATGCCAACCGGCGACTGTGTCGTAACCCTCCGCTGAAGCTTCCAATTACCCACATTCATCGTCATCGATGCTGGCGCAGGGGCGTGTTGCCGAGCTTGCCGCGGTCATGATCCTGTCTGGGGTCTGCTCCACTGAGGGGGTGAGATGCCATGGACGCGGTGACGAACCGGTGGTGGGACGACGAGCTTGCTGGATGCGTCTTCGCCGACGCACGGCTGGGCCAACGCCTGCGCAAGCTGCTTGAGCGGATGGAGGGCGCGATCGGCGAAAGCCTTCCCCTGGCATGCCAGGACTGGGCCAGCACCAAGGCAGCCTACCGCTTCTTCTCCAATGACCGGGTCAGCGAGGAGCAGATCCTGGCCGGGCACTTCCAGGCGACGCACGCGCGCTTTGCCGCAACCGACGGCGTCATCCTGGTGCTCCATGACACCACGGAATTCACCTATCAACGCAAACGGACCGAGTCGATCGGCCTGACCTACCGCGTGAACAGCGGCATGGACAGGACCGGCCGCTTTAGGATGCACACGGTGTGCGGGCTTCTGATGCACGCCAGCCTTGCTGTCACGATGGAAGGCCTGCCTCTGGGCTTGGCCGCCATCAGGTTCTGGTCGCGGCAGAAGTTCAAAGGCCTGGCTGCGCTCAAGCGCAGGATCAATCCGACGCGGGTGCCGATCGAGCACAAGGAGAGCATCCGCTGGCTGGAGAACATGCGCCAGTCCACGTCGCTGCTCGGCGAGCCGGCGCGCTGCATCCATGTCGGCGACCGGGAGAGTGATATCTACGAACTCTTCTGCCTGGCACAGAATCTCGGCACCCACTTCCTGGTCAGGACCTGCGTCGATCGCTTGGCCGGGAATGGCGGCCACACGATCGCCGATGAGATGAAGGAAGTACGTGTTCAAGGCATGCATCACGTCGAGGTGCGTGACGGCAAAGGCCGCATCGGCACGGCGGCCGTCGAACTTCGCTACCGCTCTATTCGTGTTCTTCCGCCTGTCGGCAAGCAGAAGCGCTACCCCGCGCTCATCCTCACGGTCATCCATGCCAAGGAAAGAGGCACTCCAGCCGGCCGGCCTGCAATCGACTGGAAGCTGATCACCGATCTGCCCGTTCTCTCCTGCGCGGCTGCAGTCGAAAAGCTGCGCTGGTACGCCATGCGCTGGAAGATCGAGGTCTTCCACAAGATCCTGAAGTCGGGTTGCAGGGCTGAACAGGCACGGCTCCGAACCGCCGAGCGGCTGGTGAAGCTGATCGCCGTCTTCTGCATTCTGAGCTGGCGAATCTTCTGGATGACGATGATCCAGCGGTCGGCGCCGCTTGCCACGCCCAAGCTTGCTCTGACGGATATGGAGATCACGATCCTCGATCGGCTCGTGCCCAACCAAGGACCTGATCCGTCAAAGGCAAAGACGCTCTCTGCTTACCTGCTCAAAATCGCGCGGCTTGGCGGCTACTTGGCCCGCACCAACGACCCGCCGCCCGGGAACACCGTCATGTGGCGGGGGCTGACACGCCTCACCGACATCCGATTGGGTGTGATGCTTGCAACAACCTCACCGAGTTATGGGTAATTGGAAGCCTCACTGGAGGGTTACCTGGCTGCCTTGGTCCGTGTTGAAGATCTCAGGCCGGCCATGACGAGCCAAGGCCTCCTCCTCCAGAGCGTCCAGGCAGAACTGGGGACTTTTACTTCGGCACATTTGAGGATTCTACGAGCGGCGTTGACAGATGTAGGTCAGATCGGCACACTAGACTTGGTTGGGCCGGTCGATCACCAAGTCCCTCAGCAGGTACGGCCAGATCCGGTGCTCAGGATGCGGCACCGTCGTGCGTGGCCGCTGGTAGATCGGCGCCAGCCCCATCTTCGCCATCAGCCGCCGCACCCTCTTGCGGCCAACAGATAGCCCTCGCGCCGGAGATGGCGGGCCATCTGTCGGGAGCCGTACCAGGGCATCTCCAGGAATTGCGCATCGATCAGGCGCATCAGTTCCAGGTTCAGCGGGCTCTCCCCACCTGGACGGTGGTAGAACCCGGACCGGCTGATCGAGACCAACGCGCACTGGCGCACAATCGAGAGCTGCGGGTGATCGGGCTCGATCATCTGCCGTCGCCGCTCCAGGCTCATCGTCCGGACGCTTTCGCAAAAAATCCCGCTCCACCAGCAGCTGGCCGATCTTGGCATGCAGCTTCTCGACCTCCACTTCGCTCGCCTTGCTGCTCTCCTGGACTGCCGGCTTGCCCGAGAACACCCCGGCCATGCCCTCCACGGCCTGGTGCTTCCACTCGCCCACCATCGTCTGATGAATGCCGTGCTTGGCCGAGCATCCGATGCAGAACCACCCTAGCCGCGCCAGTGACCACCTGCTGTCAAAGATGTGGAAGACGAAGGGCTCGCGCTTCAACGCGCATGCACGCCTGAAGGCACGTCACTGGGCGTCGGTGTTGGCGACCTCGCTGCTTGCGATGTATCTTGTCGCTTTGTCGCTCTGCCAGCTGACGTTCGCCGACGCGCTGACTCCGCTTGAAAACAAGGTGCTCGCGATCGGAGGTGTGGTCGTCTCCGTCTTCCTAATCATCATCACCCTGGTCGAAACCGCGCGCAATTATCTTGGCGATGCGGATCGCATGCATCAGAGCGCGCTCGCCATCTCAGAGCTTTACAATCGCTTTCAGGCCCTAACGATCGAGCAGGCCAATGTCGAACGGCTGACTTTCAACGATAAATATAGCGAAGCACTGAAGTTAATACCTGTTGATCACAAGGACGTTGACTATAAGCGGTTTATGATTAGGTCATCTGCAGATTTGGGAATTACAGGATTTTGCTATGTAGCACTTATAATTGATTATGGGTTTCGCTGGCTTTGGGAGTTCAGTCTCTATCTCGCCCTCATCTTGTTTCCACTGATCGGGCTGGTGATCTTCCTTCTGTCCCAATAACTGACCCAGCTCTCCGCTATCCTCGCCTCCGCATCCACACCGCGCTCAGCAGGATCAGGTCAAAGGCCAGGCCCAGCCGGTGCACGGCTGCCAAGTCCGGCAGGCGGTCGTCCAGCCAGCGGATGCGCGGATCCGGGTGCCGCTCTTGGGCTTCGGCGCGCATCCCCGCCGCCGGCTCGACCGCCACCACCTCATAGCCCAGCCCCGCCAGCCACGCCGCATCCCGGCCGGAGCCGGCACCGACATCGAGCGCCAAGAGCCCAGCGCCTTGCGGCAGGAAGGAGAGCAAGGCGGCATGCACGGTTTTGGCGGTCACCGCTTCATAGCGAGCCGCCAGCACCGAAGCCTTGGCATGATAGGCACTGATGGGATCGATCATCCGGGCTGCCGGCAGGGGCCGTCTCCCGTCACAGCAGCCGAGAAGAGTAGCACGATGCAAGATTGGTGGTGACCAGCGCGCTTCCAGCGAGAGGACAAACGGGCGCGCTAACCCAGCATTAACCATGCCGCCCGCATGCTGTCGGCATGACGACGCCCCCGCCTTCCCACCGCATCGACCTGAGCCAGCCCGCCGCCATGCGCGCCGTGCTGACCCAGCTACTGCACCATGCGGACCTGGCCGGCTTCGACCGGCGCGGTCGGCCGATTGTGCGCATCCAGACTTCGGTGCCGCTCTGGCTGCTCGACGAACTGCTGGTGTTCGGCTCGGAGGATGAAGACCTCGAAGAGGACGATCCGGCCGAAGATGAGGAGGGCGGCTGAAGCACTGCCGCTATAGCGATTGCCACGGGAAAGATGTCAAAAATGCTCTGAGGCAGAGGGGCGTACTCATAAGATTTGCTCTGAAGCAGTGATGTAATGCGAATAAATGCTCCAATGAACATCCTCATGCTCAGTCGCATCCTGGTTATGTTGTTCGTGCTGTTGCTGGCTGCCCCAGTCAGCTCCGCGGAATATGCCGGCAAGGTCATCGGCATCACCGATGGCGATACCCTCACGCTGCTCACGCCGGACAAGCAGCAGATCAAGGTCCGCCTGGCGGAGATCGACACGCCGGAGAGTGGGCAGCCTTTCGGGAGCAAGGCGAAGGAAGCCCTATCGGCGCTGGCGTTCGGCAGACAGGCCCGCGTTGCGGTGGTGGATCGGGACCGCTACGGGCGCATCGTCGGCCGGGTCTATGTCGGCGATACCGACGTGAACGCACCTTGGTGCGCGAAGGAGCCGCCTGGGTGTATCGCCAGTACGCCCGCGATCCGTCCCTCCTGGTTTTGGAAGCGGAGGCACGCCAAGCCGGTCGCGGGCTTTGGGCGCTGCCGGAAGCGCAGATCACCCCGCCTTGGGAGTGGCGGCAGGCTGGTGGTCGGACGGTGCAGCAGCCGGTTGCCCGATCCACGGTGGCAGATAGCGGCGCGTTCAGCTGCGGCGGCAAGCGCTACTGCAAGCAGATGACCAGCTGTGCGGAGGCCAGGTTCTACCTGGAGCAGTGCGGCCTGTCCCGTCTGGACGGCGATCGGGATGGGATACCGTGCGAGAAGATCTGTCGGTAGGCGTGGGTTCGTCGTCTCCCGACCGGTCAAGGGTCCTGAGGATGGAGAGGGGAGACGTTGCTGTAGGCACGTAAAGATGCCATCATCTCCTTGTCTACACAAGGAGACGGAGATGGCGCTCAACATCCGCCGCGAGGAGGTCAACCAGCTCGCCGAGAAGCTTGCTGCTCGCAAAGGCATCAACAAGACCGAAGCCGTGAAGCTGGCTCTGGAGAACGAGTTGCGGCGTCTGGACCAGGTGGTGCCGTTGCGTGAACGGCTCCGGCCGATCCAGGAGCGGGTGATGGCCAGGCCGGCTACCGGCCTCATGGCGGACAAGAAGTTCTACGACGAGCTCAGCGGCGACGCATGAGATGTTCGTCGACGCATCGGCCATTGTCGCCATCCTCACCCGTGAGCCAGAGGCGGATGCGCTGACAGACGTGTTGGAAGCAGCGTCTTCACCCATCACCTCGCCCGTTGCCATCTTCGAGGCGACCTTGGGCATCTGCCGCAAGCGGCATGCAAGCGTGGCGGAGGCCAATGAGGATGTGCAGGCGTTTTTGAAAGCCGCCAGGATCCGCATCGCCACGATCGGCGCCGAAGAAGCAGCCACCGCGCTGGACGCGTTCGCGCGCTATGGCAAGGGCAGGGGGCACCCTGCTCAGCTCAATCTCGGTGACTGCTTTGCCTACGCCGTTGCTAAGAACAACAAGGCCACCTTGCTGTTCAAAGGTGAGGATTTCGATAAAACTGACATATCTTATGCAATGTCATAAAAATAACTACAATTACAAGACGCATGAAAAATAAGCTATGATGCGGCCTCTTTTTTCTAAATCCATTGATGATCTTGAAGAGATTTGCAGGCGTGTCAAGCGAGAGAAGGATCTGGCTAGCCTCGGCAAACTTTTATATGAGCTCGAGTTCAGGCAGACCCCGCGGGCTTTGAACCTGAAACGTGTAGCTAATCAACTGTTTCAATCCCTGACGGGACAGGTAGCGCCACCTCCGCCGCCCAAAGCGTCACCACCAGCAGCGCCACAACAGACCTCACTTGTCTTTGCGCCGCCTCCGCCACCTTCCCTGCCAGAAGGGCCCGAGAATCAGGAAGTACACCTTCCGCCACCCAGACCAGCACCAGCAGAGCGGCCCAGACGCGCTCCTTCAGCTCGCAGAGCCTTTTCCCATACGAACCGTCCACCGTCGATTACTACCGGTGAGGCCAGCAACGTCCTTTCCAGCTGGATCGCGCTTGAAGTCCTCTCCCCGCCGCAGACCTATCGACAGCCACCTGATCTGGTTGAAGGCGATCGTCGCCGGATCGCCGAGTTCGATAAGCTTCCGATGCTGCCGTGGGAGCTGAAAGAGAAGGCGCGGCCGAACACCCAGCTCTTCTACCAGGTCATTCTTGGTGCCGTTCGAATGGACGACGCGACCGAGCAACTCCTCACGGCCTTCCATGACGAGGATGTGGAGCGGATCACGGCATCAGGCTTTGCCCCGATCGGGATCCTGACGCTGGATCGGGATGGGCGCCCCGTTGAGCCCGATGCGGTCGCAATCTCTAGCTTTGCCTGGGGCTTGCCCATCGCGCTGAACCGTAATCTTGCCGCGCTTGGTCGCTGGCCCGAGGCCGAAGCCGAACTGATCGAGTTGGTCGACAAGTCAGTGCGTCGTACTGGGGGCGATGGCCGGCTCCTACCGCTCGACCGGTCGATGATCGACCAAGTCTATCAACATCTCGTGCAAGCGCTGGCATTGCCGCCAGACTTGGTAGCGCCGCCTGCCTTCGCACTGCGCGTTTACCAGTACTACAAGGCCGAAGAGCCGCCAGACCCACCGCCGATGGGCAGCTTCTTTTTGGGCGATTTGACCCGTGCCAAGGTCCTACTCGCTGCGGATGATTGTCCGCCACTGCTTGCCCACTATCTGGGCATGTCGATGCCGACACAGCGGATCGACCTGCAGTGTGACGATGCTGAATTGGCCGAAGCCGTAGCACCTGGCGGGATTCCCCAGGGATGCTGGCCAGAGAAGCAGGGCCATCCCCTGGTTCTTCTCCAGCAAGCAGCCATCAACTTGGCTTTCCGGATGGATGATCGGACGGCGCTTTTGCCGGTGAACGGGCCACCTGGAACCGGTAAGACCACGCTCCTGCGCGATCTGGTGGCAGGCATTATCGTTGATCGAGCCGAGGTGCTTGTCGAGTTCGATGATCCGCTGACTGCCTTTACGCATGCTGGAGAAAAGTTCCGGACCGGATCCGCCTTCACCCACGCTTACAAGATCGATGACTGCCTGAAGGGCTTCGAGATCGTCGTTGCGTCGTCGAACAACAAGGCGGTCGAGAACGTGAGTGCGGAGCTGCCAGCACTCAAGCAGATCGGCCGATCCCGCACAGATCCATGCTACTTTCGATCGATTTCAGACCGCGTCGCCCGCAACCCTCGACCAGAAGGGGAAGACGACGATCGGCCATCCGCAGAATCTCTGCCCTCGGATGAGGAAACCTGGGGTTTGATTGCAGCGGTGCTGGGCAATGCTGCGAACCGGGCTGCCTTTCGCCGCAATGCATGGTCAGATCCAGATCATGGCCTACGCACTTATCTGCTGGAGGTGTGCGGCAACCCCCAGATGATTGAGACCTTGGACAAGAAGACTGGTCGGATTGTTGATCGCCGCAAGCCGAAGGTCGTGGCTGCGGAGAAACCTCCGACCGGCGAGGAAGCCGCAAGAAGACGCTGGCAGAGCGCGCGCAAGAGGTTCAAGTCGGCCGTCCAAGCAGTCGCGCAGCGCCTCCGCGAGATGGAACAAGGGCGGCAAGCTCTCGATTCCAGCGGGCTTGCCATCCGGCATGCTGCAATGGTTCAACGGGTGGTCGACGCGGAGAAGCACTACCAGGACGCTCAACGGCAGTGCGTGAGCGCAGAGGCCAACCTACCTGGTCGACGTTTGGCTCTCCAGGATGCGGATTATGCGCTGGCGGCCCATGCTGAAACGGAGCCAGGTTTCGTCGTCGCGCTGTTTAGTTCCAGTCGGGCGGATTGGCAGCGTAGGGGTGATGAACTGGTAGCAGAGCAAAGCCGCGCGGCCAGCCTGCTGCAAAAGGCGCAAGCCGTTCTTCAGGCAGCACGCACAGCCGAAGGGGAAGCGCGAAGACAGGTCGAACTGGCCAAAGCCGAGGCACATGCGCTCGATCTTCAGATCAACGCCATGGCTGGTGCTTTGCAGCGTGCCGAAGCCCTAGCAGGTGATCGCTTCGTCGATGCTGCTTTTCTGGAGCGGGCAGCTAACCAGCGGGCAGACCTTCATCGGGATACCGCCTGGATTGACCCGGAGACCTTACGGCTGCGCGAGAACGTGTTCGTCGCTGCGATAGAGCTTCACCGCGCTTTCGTGGATGCTGCCGCCAAACCCATCCGCAACAATCTGGACCTGCTGTTCCGCAGCTTCTTCGGCAAGTCAGCCTGGACGCCCCGAATGAAGCCCTTGATGCCCGACCTGTGGACGACCTTCTTCACAGTGGTTCCGGTCGTCTCGACGACCTTCGCATCGGTCGAGCGGATGCTGGGCTATCTGCCGCCTACAAGCCTTGGTTGGTTGTTGATCGACGAAGCAGGCCAAGCAGTGCCCCAGGCGGCCGTGGGTGCTTTGCTTCGGACCAAGCGGGCAGTGGTCGTGGGCGATCCCATACAGCTTCCGCCCGTAACCAGCCTGCCGACGGAACTGGCGGCCAAGGTGGCCCAGTCGTTCAGGATAGAGCATCACCGATTTGTTGCTCCAGCAGCGTCCGCTCAGACACTGGCTGATGCCTCGAGCATGTTCGGCACCACGATCAAGCCCAAGGACAAGGAGCCGACATGGGTTGGTGTGCCGCTGGTGGTGCATCGACGTTGTAGCGAGCCGATGTTCACCCTTTCCAACACGATCGCCTATGGCGGCCTGATGGAGCAGGGGCGGGGTGAGAAACCGTCAGCCATTCGCACCATCCTAGGCAGATCTCGCTGGATCGATGTTCAGCCTGACCGATGCGAGGACAAATGGTCGGCGGCTGAAGGAGATGCGGTGGTAAACCTGCTCCGGCAGTTGGACCAAGCCCAGCTGCCGGAACTGGACCTCTACATCATTTCCCCCTTCCGGGTGGTAACCCATCGGCTTCGGGAGCTTTTGGCACGCGAGCCGGCTTTGCGGAGGTGGACCAAGGAGCCTGACGCCTGGGTGAAGCAGCGTGTCGGCACCGTCTACACGGTGCAGGGGCGCGAGGCGGATAGCGTGATCATGGTCTTGGGCGCAGCGCAGCCGGAACGGCGCGGCGCCCGCAGTTGGGCCGGTCAGTCCGTCAACCAGCTCAACGTGGCGATCACCCGCGCCAAAGAGAACCTGTATGTCATCGGGCACCGGCGCGTCTGGGCGTCGGCGGGTGAATTCGAGCATCTTGAGCGAATGATCTGAGGCGCCTTAAGGAACGGTGGGACACTGTTGCTCAATCGGAGGCGGCTTACGCGCCCTTGCGTCGGCCACCGACCTTGATGCGCGGCGCCAACTCCTGCGTCACGGGGTTGCGTGGCCGGCCTGGCCCGCGCTTTGCGACCTCCATCTCGGCTGCCACGGGTGCTGGCGGCTCGACAGGCGCTGCTGCCGGCTGAGCCAGCACCGCCTCGGGTTCCGGAGCAGCAATTTCCTTGGCTTGCCTTGCCGGCCGCAGAAGCAGACCAGGTTGGGTGAACTCGATCTCCAGCCGAGCACCGGTGGTGATGTCGAGATGTTGGCGGGCACTGGCCGGCAGGCTGAGCCAGCCGTCATAGTACAGTTGGATGGTGGGCATGGGGCTCTGTTTTCCGAAGAGGAAGATACTTCCGCCAAGAAAACCATTGTCTGTCCCATCTCGTCGAGCAGCACTTTAGCCTGGCGATCTTAAGGTATGTCTCGCCGCGCCGGATGTGGAGGTGAGACATCAACGTTCAGCATCGATCCGAAATGCGGTCATAGGCATCGATGCGCGTGCCCTGGAGCTGGACCGGGTGCCCGTAGATCTCCGCTTGAAGAAAAGCCAGTTCGGATTCCCGGTCCGCCTCGTCGACATCGAGATACCAGCCGCGTGGTGCCGGGCCCGCCCGATCGCTCCAGCGATAGCCACGGGCCTTTAGCTGGTCCTTGCGGTCATAGGGTGAGTCTTCCGCAAAGATGCGCCAGGTCGGCCTGCACGCCTGTGCCAGGAGTCGGGTGAGGGGGATGCCGCTCTTGGGCAGCGGGGTCGCCAACAGCTCGATGGCGGCAGGGGCATTCGCGCTCGGCGCGGTGGCGGTCGTAGAAGAACCCGGCACCCGCGGCGAGACAGACGAGCTTGAGCCCTTCATGCCCCTCCGCCGCCCAGTCGACCTGCGCCAGCGAGCAGGCCCAGGGCTTGCGGGCGAAGAGCGGGCAGAAACGCTCCAGGAAGCGGCGATCGAAGGCGGCGTTGTGCGCGATCACCAGCGCTGCCGGTGCGGCAAAGGCGTCGACCTCGGCCGGTTCGATGGTCTGGCCGGCTACCATCGCGTTGTCGATCCCGGTGATCACGGAAATCTCCCGCGGGATCGGCTCCGCGGGTTGCCGCAGGCGCTGGAAAGCATCACCGACCGCGAAGATCCGGCCGTCCAGGGCATAGGTGAACGAGACCATCGACAGCTCGATGAGCTCGTGGCGGCCCGGATCCAGGCCGGTCGTCTCCACGTCGGCGAACAGCCCGATCCGGGTGGCTGATCCGTCGACGAGGTGCGGGTGCCGGCGTGGCACGAGACGGCGGAGCACGCGGTAGTCACCGCTCGCCTCCAACATCTCCGCCATGTCCTTCAGGTCCATCTATCCCGCTTCGCCGGTCAACCCGCCGCGTTCGCGCCTGCCCGAAGCACGACCGCCCGGCCGATCACAGCTCGGCCGTACGCCCGTCCGGCGCTGCCGGGTGGACCAGCCGTAGCGGGGGTCGTCCCGGATCAGCTCGAGATGGCAGGACAGCTCGGTCGAGTACCGGGTGAACGGCAGGAAGACCTTCGGGCGGACCCACTGGAACAGCCTCTTCCTGATCAGCTTCCTCGGCGGTGACCGGTGAGCGACCCGGCCGCCGGCAGCCCGCAGGACCAGCACCTGTTCCTGACGGGCATCGAGGTGGCGGCGGCTTAGGCGGCCAGCTCCGTCACCTCGTTCAAGGTCAGGAGGTGCGTTTCCTTCATCACGTCCCGATAGGCATAGTGGGTCGGATCGAGCAGCTCCTTGATCACCGGCATGAGGTTGATGGTCAGGCTGCCGCCGCTCTCCGTGACGAAATTGTCGAGCCCGCTGATCTTGCCGTCGTCGTTGGTGTCGAGCAAATCGCGCAGCTCGGCGTCGCCCACGAGCACGCCAGGGATTGGATAGCGGCCGGACGGGTCGTCGCTCTCATAATCGTCGCTGATCTCGATGCCGAGCCTGAGCCGGTCGGTGCCGACCTTGAAGTCAGTGATGATCGCCTTGCCACCCTCCGGGCCCATGGAGATGTCCCAGCCGGCGACGTAGCGGAACGTGTCGGCACCAGCGCCGCCCGTCAAGCGATCACTGCCGTCGCGGCTGTAGCCGCCATCGAGGAAGTCGTCGCCGGCACCGCCCTTGATCGTGTCGGCGCCGCCGTCGCCATAGATGAAGTCGTTGCCGTCGTTGCCTTCCAGCTCGTCGTTGCCGAAGTCGCCGTGGATCCGATCGTTGCCGCCCAGGCCGAAGATCGCGAGCGGGCCTTCCGCGTGGTGGTCCTCATTCATGTGGTAGGCCCAGATCGTGTCGTCGTGCTGGGAGCCCCGGACCCGCTCGATCCCGGACATTTCCTCAATCGGGCCAGTCCAGTTCTCGATCGGGTTGCCGGGCCCGCCAGGATAGAAGCCGACTTCAGGATTGCCGTAGGCCACCATCTGCCGCCACTCGTACAGCTCGACATAGACGCCGCGCATCTCGTGGACGAACGAGACAGTATCGCTGCCGGGCCCGCCGATGAAGGTGTCCTGGCCAGGCCCGCCATAGAGCAGGTCGTCACCCTTGCCGCCATCGAGGATGTCGTTGCCGGCGCCGCCGTCCAGCGTGTCGTTGCCGTCCGTGCCGACCAGGTGGTCATCGCCTGGCGTGCCGGTCTGCTTGGTCGGGTCGGGCTGTGGCGGCTTTGGCGTAGGCTTGGGCGGGAGAGGCGTAGGCTTGGTCGGCTCTGGCACCGGCTTGGTGGGCTCGGGCGTGGGCTTGGTGGGCTCGGGTACGGGCTGCGGGGCCGGCGGCTTTGGCTGCGGGCTAGGGCTGGGAACGGGCTTCGGGCCACTGGCGGCGAAGGCTTTCCCGTTCCAGACATAGGTGAGCGGATCGTCCGCGAACTCGAGCCGCTCGATCGCCCGCCACTCGGTCTGACGGACGATCTCGATCGTGAGCTTGTTCGCGTGGCTGATCACGAGGTCGCTGCCGTTCTGGCGGAAGGTCAGATCGTCGAAGTTGATAAGGGTATGGAAGCGCAGGGTGTCGCTGCCCTCCCGATCGACGATCGTCTCGATCCCCTGGCCGACGTTGACCCAATAGGTGTCGTCGCCCTCGCCGCCGATCAGACGGTCAGAGCCTGAGCTGCCAAACAGGATGTCGTTGCCAAGGCCACCATGCAGCGTGTCGTTGCCCTCGTTCCCGCCCAGCCGGTCGCTGCCCAGGTTGCCGCGCAGGACATCATCGCCCTGGCCGCCGAGCAGGTTATCATCGCCGGCGCCACCGAGCAGGTGGTCCGGGGACTGGCCACCCAGGATCGTGTCGTCTCCGGTGCCGCCGAACAGCGTGTCGGCACCCATGTCGCCCTCGATCTGGTCGTTGCCGTCCTGCCCATAGAGGAAGTCGGCGCCCTGGCCGCCCTGGATTCGGTCGTGACCGGCAGCGCCATAGAGGATGTCGTCACCACGGTCGCCGTACGTCAGGTCGCGCTGTGCCGTACCGCCGAGCCGGTCATTTCCGACGGTACCCAAGATCTCCGCCATGCGGGCGCCCCTATCATTTTACATTACGAAATATTCGTGTTCGGTTATGAGGGCCGGCCCCGCAAAGGCAAGGGCGTATGACGGGGTTTCCAGCGGGTTATGAGCAGATGATGATGTGAGGCATAATTTTTTGGGTAGGGATATTATGACAGTTACAGGCACGGACACGAGGTGACTTTGCGGCCGTTACCCATGAATGTCGTTCCACCGCCGCTGCAGCAGCCGTTCCAGTACCCAGCCTAGATAGCGCAACAGCTGGGCCACTCGACGGTGGGCCTCGCCCTGCAGCAGCCGGGCTACCTGAATGCGCCGGCGGCGCAGCCATTGCTGGGCGTGCCGGATCACCCGCCTCAGCAAGACGAACTCCTTGAGCATGGCTTGGGCCGTCTCTCAGCCACAGCGCCCCTACCAGCGAACTCGAATACCGTAGGAGCCGGGGATCGGCCATGCTGCCTTAAAACCCGTCGGTGACCCGTCCGCCATGAAGGTTATAAACCTGACTACCAGCCGTATGGTCATCGGCCGCGCAGTAGACAGAATGTCATCCCACCCAAGGGTCAACGAGCTTGAACTGAAGGAGCGGGATCAGATGAGTGCCTCCAGCAGCGAGGTGTCTCGAAGATCGGCATTTCCTCGCGCCGCGCCGCGAATAAGCCAAATGCGGGATGGCTTGGGCTAGGACAAGGGGTCGGACCGTAGGGTCAAACGATGGCGGCCAGTGGACGTTGAGCCGAAATGGAGCGGGCCGCCTTTCTAAGCGGCCTGCTCCTGCTATCAACACCGAACACCTCGCTAATTGAGTGGATTGGCCAGCCTCGATCACCTGGATGTCAGCTATCTCCAGCAGACTGCTCGATAGCTTCCTGAGGATTTCGGTACCTACGTTGATTGCGACGAACTTGAGATCGTCGCGCCTAATCAGTCGTCCCAGTCCGGCAACTGCTCAAGCTGTTCCTTCGTGAGGTTGGTCACCAGACCATTCTCGCCAGGAGTCAGTTGATCGATCTCGATCATGACGTCTTTCTCGCCCAAGCCAAGAAACCCGCCCACATCGGCAGAGACTGCGGTGATCTCCCCCTCCGGGGTCATCAGAACATCGTCGACCTCACCAATCCGCTCACCATCAGCACCGATCAGATCAAGATCTTCCACCTGGTCGACCGTAAGGTTGAACGCCTCCACGGTGGTCGCGTCCTCGGCTTCGACGAGCGCCGGGGTGGTCTGCGCCTGTGCCACGCCGGCCATGCTCACAAAGGCTGCCCCGAGAATCCACTGCCGCATCATGTGCCCGTCCTGTCCTACAGTTGCTGTCGTGAGAGCTAACATTGCAGGGCCGGATCGGTGCCCCTCATGATGAGGCTTTCAGTTCTGCCTGATTGGGCATCGCCAACGGTACCTGAAATGCCCTCTGCGGCTGGCTCGGCTGGCATCCTCGCTCGCGAAGCCGAACCAGCAGCAGCGTTGCGATCAACAATCTTGGGGATCGACCGCCTTGTGGGACAGGAGGGCTACTGTGCCCGTTTCATCGTCGAGCAGGTAGCAATCGCATCATCGCCACCCTCGACGTAGCAGACCTCCATCTCGTCGGGGCCGGTCAAGATCCCGGTAACATGGCCGTCTTCGTTTGAGATCAGGATACCCTTGCCGTCGGCCTGAATGATCCCGACGAAATCCTCTTCCCCACCCTCATATTTCACCGCGCCTCGAAAGACGCGTCCACGCTGCTCGTCGATCGACATGTTGGTAGAGCGCTCTGTCTCCCAGCCTTCACCCTCGCTCACCGAAGGTCCCGACCCACTCCAAGTACCTGTCAGTTCCGGTACTTCGGCTGCGCTCGCTCCGGCACTGACAGTGAGGCACAGGCCCGCGACGATAGCGAGGCTACGCATGGATGATCCTTTCAATTTCCCTGATCTTTAAGGTCTTCATGCGTAAGGTGCTTGAGAACACTTGTCACCACTGCTGATTGTATAGTCTGGCACTGAACTATTCATGAATTTGGAACCGACAAAGATTCGGCTTCGTTCGGCTCTATCCTCAGTGCGTCTTGCCCAATAGAACGCGAAGGACGTGAGGACGGAAGTGTGTTCCCTAAGCATCCAGGCGAGGCGCGGCCACGGACAAGATGATCGAGATCAGCGAGGCTGAAAGCGCGCAGATGGGGATGTAATAGGATCGCGCTGATCTATTATCCCTTGGGTTCTGGACATCCTGCCGGAATAGGACAAGTCTAGCCTACTACGCTTAGGGTTCTACAGTAGCGGGCATAAATAAGGAATCAATCACATGGCCAAACAAGCGAAATACCAAATCGATTGGTCCAACAGCACTGGGCGGATCGCCCGTGTCGAAGCAGATGAGGTCGAGGGAGCGAGGCGCGCTGCCAGTGAGATGATCGCTGAGCGGAAGTTCAAGTACGGCACGACAGTGACGGTTGATGCTCCAAAGGATGAGCAGACCGAGTTGCTGGATTACGTCGAGGCCGAGATGGCGAAGGTCCGCGACAGCTCGTAACCGCACAAGATGATTCTGTAGGTTCCGTGGTACATCTACCGATAGCCCGGCACCCTGGGCCTACCCAGCATCGTGCGACGATCCGCTTGAGTATCGCAGCAGGAAATGGCCCAATCCTTTGCTGGTCAGCAGCAACACCTGCAGTCGATTGTACATTTATCGATTCGTAACTGACCGCGCTTCACAGCACGGTGCAGAGGATTGGATGCGTGATGCAATGAACAACAAGACCAATGAGCCACGAAGGTACCGGGTGATCTGGGTCGACGGCCTAGGTGATGTCCTGGCTGCAGCGCAAGCCGATCTCCTGACCGACATCGAGTGGAAGATCCGGGATGCCATCGCCGAGTGGCGGTTTCGGCCTGGAACGCGGATCGTCGTCGAGGCCACGCCTCACGAGGATGACCGCTTCCATCTGCAGAACTTTGCCGAGGACGAGATGGCTGCAGCCAGGGCCTTTTGGCGATAATCGGGATCAACTCCTTGATCACGTTTCGTCAGCTA